>JAYTAK010001385.1:0-5487 GCA_043737515.1 Candidatus Kuenenia sp.
AGTGAGTTTCAATTTCAAACGACGGCCCACCGCTGCTCGGCGTGCATCTTTTTGTTAGCCGCAGTTTACCACACTCGTGCGCTTTGCGGTGACGGTTGCGGATCTGGCGACATGTTCGACAAGTCTACGATTTTCACGATCTTATCGCCAGCTTGGCGAACGAGGCATGTATTCTGAAGTGCAAAGCCAAGGCCTTGCTGGTCAATTCCGACTGCGTTGTCATAGGAGCATTTGGCTGGAAGCGTCGCAGAACTATTGGAGGAACTTTTGGGTGCAAAGAAGACCGTAAAGGTTTTTGGAACGTGTCCCCTCCGCAATACCCAGTGACGCCACTTTGAAAAATTGAGAAGTACAGAGTTGTTGCCACAGAACGAGCCACCACCAGCCCACGTATCACTTTGAGTCCAGCGAACCAACGCGGTAAGCCACGGCGGCTTGCTGATGGCCGTCCATGCAAAACCTAAAGGCCATCGTGATGTTTTACGATGGCACACAGCGAAATAGATCAACAGTTGCCCGTCAGGCGATAGCGAGCAACGCGAAGCGTCAATTCGTCCGTGGAACCAAGCGCCGCGTGTCACGACATCAGTTGACGTATCCCATGTGAGAACATGCATCCAGTCTGAAGGACCACGCCGCAGGATTAGAGCTTTGGGCGACTCAGCGGCAAAGAGAATATCGATACGAGGTTCAACTGACACATGCGTACTTTGTCTTGCAGCTAACGCTAAAGCTCAGCAGCCGGGGCCGCTCGCTGGGCTTCACACGTCGAAAAACCGTCATGCGGCCCCGCTCTGCTGCAGCGAATTGTTCGGCACTTGTTTCTCGGTTTCCAACTCGTCTTCTGACACAACGACACTGCCTATGCACAGCATTTTCTTTGACTGTTGAGCGCTGGTTTGAGCGACGAACCAGAATGCCTTTTCGTGGATCAGCCGATAGAGCGCGACCATGTGTAGAATGCGGAACCAGAGGTAAGCCAATACAGCCAATAGAGTCAACAGCATATATATGATGCTTCTGTATAAAGGAGAGAGCGCCGCTAGGGTTCGCATGTACGGCCACCCCGAGAGGTCATACACCGCCCCGCACACCAACGCGAGAAGCAACGGCAGGATCAAAGTTCGAGAAGCCTTGGAGACCTCGAGCTTGAACTTTACTTTCTGTTGCCACTCTTCGCTGCGATGCAAGAGCTTGGCTGCTGATTTATACAGCGAGACGGTTTTCGTTCCCCCGTCGCTCAGCTTTGTGCGCGCTTGGCTCCTCAATTCATCCAAGTCCTTGACGCCGGGAAACCGATCGATTATCCGCTTAAGCCATCCGAAGACATAAGTCGCCAACTTCGACCACTTCACCTTTAGCCACTTTGCCCAAGTCTGCCGCTGCACTTGCTCCTGCGGCGGGGAATACAACGGATCAAAGATGATGATATCGAAGACACTGCCGAGCCGGTAAAGCATCCAACATGTAAGCAATCCTACCAACACAACAAACGCGACATAGGTCTCATGATACCCGAGGGTTTCAATGATCCCATCCACGCGCCACGCTCGCAGACTGTCGCGGTGGCGCTGGAAGTAATCCGTGAGTGTCGGTTCGCTGAAACTGGATCCCGCGATCGATAATCCGGCAGCTACGATGTACGCGAACCCCGGTACATCTTCGATGCGCTTTTCCAGGAATTTGAACGGCCCCAGTTCCATGAGCGTTGCCCTAATTGCTTGGCGCTGGCAGTCCGCCGCAGATTCGATTTATCGCGACGGATCCCCCGTTTCCCTTGCCGCATACGCCGTGAGTCCGCGACTCGATGACAGAACGGGCCCTGCTTCCTTGTTCAGTTCAGCGGGACACGAAGAGAATAGTATAGCGTCACATGGGGCGGCAGAGCAAATCACTTGGTTTTGTTTCTCCTTGCAGGCCGAACGACTAAGATCAGCCGCGTTTGCGCGCTTGACATGTTTAGTGGAAAAAGCGACCGACGCAAACTCGGCTGGATCATTTAGTTATTTTGCTCTCATTCGGCTGCGGGCTGATACTCTGAGAGAACCAGAACGCAGCGTTGTTTTGACTTGACGCGGGACATCTCGATCTTGTCGGTGATGACGTCGCTGGTAGAAGTAGAGAAGCCGATGTCAACAGACTTGCCAGCAGCAACGACTACTGTTGTTTTCACACTCGATTCATCCAATATAGGTTCGCCATGAACGACTGTTCCTGTATCGGCGGAATGTGCGAATCGGACCTGCACTCGGAATTCGCCATCCACCGGATGCAATCTGCCGGAAATAATCAGCGTTTCCGATCCGACTTTCACCTGGCTGTGAAATGCCTGGTTTGGACGAGCAAGGACATCAATGCTGTGCAGGACGATCTCTTTCGGGAATTCTTCCGTCGAGTCGATGTAACCAATCGTGTCCACGCGGAGAAGGTATTCATCATTCCCTGCCACTGCTGGACATAACGAGAGAATCGCGAGCAGCGAGAGAATTGTCGGTCTCATCTTGGAATCCTATTCCGGAACGGGTTCAGGCGGTTCTGCAAAATAACAACGATAATTCTCCGACGATTTGACCCCGATTAGATATTATCTGTGGGTTTATCGCCACGTACGGGAATTTTATCACGCCGTTGCAGAAATTTTCAACTGGCCACTTCCCTACGTGGAGATAAAAAGCAAAAAAACCGTGTAAGACGTTTTTTCCGTTTGGTTCGAATAGATTTCGGGGTCATGAGGGGACTTTGTGATGAGCCTGCGAGAATTTACGGCATCTGTGAAGAGTGGTAGATTTGGTGAGAATGACAGGAAATGGTTTACTGCGTGGCTAAAAAGGTAGGCAGTGTTTATGAGGCATGGGGATGGTTCAGCAATCCCCTTGTCAAAAGATTCAGCGATCAAGTTTTGTGTGATGCTGAAGGGGAATCAATTGGTCTCCTGTGACTCGTCCCGTCAGGGACGATTCTCGGGTGTCCCTGACGGGACAAACGCCGTTTTTCAGCGCACGCGCAATAGAACTCTGCCCAAACACTCTGGTGCCGATTCCCATAGAACGTGCTGTCAAGATCAGCTTTTCAACTGCCCAGGGTGATGCTCTGGGCTTTCACATTTCAGGCCTTTGGCCCGAGCCTCTGTTTGTACGACTCCAAGGAATATCGCCTGGCCGAATCCGCGATCATGGCCCGGACATGGGTCAACGCCCCAGGTTTCATTCAAGACAATGTAAGCATCGTCCCAACGGGGCGATTCTAACCTGATTGTCGTATTAGTGCCGCCCCTCTGGGGCTCAATAACTCACTTGTCTTTCGTTCCTGGGGCGATGCCCCAGGCTGACATAGCGCCGACCCGTTGGGCCTGAATGCACGCTGCGGAAGTTTTCAGTTTTCAGAGGGCAGTAGGCAGGAGGCAGTTGGCAGGAGGGCGAAAGAAGGATTTGAGATTTGAAATAACGGGGGCAGGAAAATGAGGGCGTGGAGGTCGGATAGGATTTGTGGTGCAGTGCCGTGAACAGAGGTACTTAAAGAGAATTCTGGCATCCAGAATCGCAAAACCCCTGCAGGTTTCATGTTTTTGTCCTGAAAATGCCATGAGCAAATTCTAACGAAAGTGGCATTTTGCAGATTCCAGAATGTGCCGACCCTTCAGACTGAAATCAGTTTTGGCTGACTTTATACAGGGCAAAACGCGACTTTGTCTTTGGCGGAGGCCAAAGTCTGAAGTTCATAATAACACCTTCCGGAGGAAATTTGCTGATGACATTTTTACAGGGAGGGAAAGAAGATGGAAAGACCGAAGCGGAATTGCCTTCCGGAATTCCTGATCGCAAAATCACTGTCCCGGGAAATGGCAGAACGATGAGGGCAGGACAATAAGCCACAACGACAAACGCTTCCTATCGTTCTGCCCCCATCGTTCTGCCAAAGTCCGGAGGATTGAGCGCAGATGTGACAGCAAAGTCAGCGAAGAGATGGACGGACAGGCATAACACATGGCACAAAGGGATTTGGTTGCAGCCTGAAGGGCCGCGCTGGGATATCCGCGGTGAAAAACTGCGATTGGAAAGACGACAGCATCCGCGATGCGCGGCACAAAGAAGTCTGACGGCGTCACTCAGGGAACAGATTGAAGATCGCACCCGTGATGCCCAAAAATGTTCTCAGGAAAGTCCCATTATCAACGTTTGCTGAGCAGATTCGCACTTCAAAACGGCGATGGACCGGATACCACGGGCCGAGTTGAAGCGGCAATGCACGCCTGTGCGGGTCTTATCCGGGCGACGGCAACAACTGTTCGATTCTTCTGATCGCGTCGCGCACATCCTCGGCCCGCTGATCGCCGCCTGTGCGTTCTACACACACCCAGGTGTCGAGATTCGCTTCGACGATCGTCGGCAGTAGCTCGGTCCAGTCCACGGTGCCATCGCCGAACGGGACTTCGATACCGCCGCCATCGACATCCTTTTGAGCGTCGCGAAGTCGCACGTATCCCACGTTCTGATACAGGTCGCGGAACACTCTGACAGGCGAAATGCCGGTCATGGCGCAGGAGGCCGGGTCAAACACGATTCCGACCGCTCCCGCAGAAATGCGACTCAACAACTGCTGGATGCGTTTCAGGTCAAAACTGGAGAACTGCAACTGCAGCACGGCCCCGTGGCGGCTGCCAAAACCGGAGAGATCATTCAGGATATCGCACAGCAACTGAAACTTCTGTGCGTCAGACGCACCAGCAGATCGCAGTGCAGACGCTGCTGGTGCAAACGAAAATGGATTACGCAATGAATCAACGTCGTCATCCTTTGGCGCATCCGGCTTTGCGACAGGTGCTGCCGATTCCGGATCAGGAATGCGACCGATACGAACCAGCAATTCCGTTGTGCCGAGTTTTCGCACCAGAGTCAGGGCTGACCGAATGCCGTCCAGTCGCTGATCCAGATGCTGTTCATCGTAAATTGCGTGTCGGGAAGAATACATCAGCCCGGCGACTTTAAGCTGATGTTCTGCGACATAATGTTTCAACTGCCGCAGTGCCGTATCGGAAAAATCTTCCGCTCGAACTTCCGTCCGCGCGTTGAGCCTCAGACCCTGGACTTTGTTCTTCGCCGCCTGTTCAATGGCCTGCCGCAGTGGCTTGCCAAAATCTTCCGTGGCCACGGCCAATCGAAGCGTCATTCGAAATCTGTCTCCTTCACTTTGCCAGGTTGACTCGCACCAGTTCCTTGTCGTTCCTCGCAAACACACTCTTCATGGCAAACGCCGGATGTGACCAGATTGTCATTCGCCGCTGTACGGGGCGAGTCGGCTCGACCAGTCTGGCACGACTGATCTCTTTATAACCGGACTCAGACAGATTCGCGATAATCAAGTCGCCCTGTTCGTTGTGCAGAAAATAGCGATCGCCCTGCGGCACGATAAACGCATTCCACCAGCGACCTTCGCCCGTAGCCTCCCGCGTTTCCCAGACACGTTCACCAGTTTCTGTCTTCAGACATC
>JAYTAK010001386.1:0-5486 GCA_043737515.1 Candidatus Kuenenia sp.
CTAAACGGAAAGCAGGCTTCCATGCGTGTGCAGATGGCTGCAGCCGTCGCTTTGTTTTCCGTCTCACTTCTCAGCAGCGCGTCGATTGGATTTCGGACAGTGTCTCTGGCACCAATGGCGGGACAGTCGGATGCAGTATCCAGGATTCGGTTTTACGAATTGCCGCCCGCATATCACGATGAATTCAGTTATCTGCTTCAGGCCAGAACGTTCCTGGCCGGACGCCTGGCCTGGCCTGCGATGACCGTGCAACCGGACTTGTTTCATCAGGTGCATGTGCTCAATCGGCCAACAACAGCGAGTCGGTATTTTCCCTGGACCGGTTGCTGGATGGCTCCGTTCGTCGCGCTGGGTCATCCTTATTTCGGGCACTGGCTGGCCGGGGCGATCGCTTGTGTGTTGTTTCATCGCTGCCTGAATCGCCTGATGGGATTTCGGTGGGCCGTTGTCGGTGGTGTCCTGATCGCGGTGAGTCCGGGACTCGCCTCATTCAGTAATCTATTACTCGCTCATCATCCGACGATGATGGCTCTTGCGGTGTTCCTGTGGGCGTTCCTGCGATTCATGGATCACTGTCGAGTTGGTGACATCGTGCTGGCCGGAGTTGGGTTGTCGCTGGCAATGCTCAGCCGACCAATGACTGCGGCAGGCTTTGCATTACCGTTCGGAATCTGGCTGCTGGCGTCCATTTTCACGCAGCAATTCCGCAGTGACACAACGTCACAGCCAGCAAAACAGTCGCCTGTGCGGGTCCTTGCCGCAATCGGAATCCCGCTGCTGCTGGGGTTTGGCGTGCTGGCATTGATGAATCATGCGATCACCGGCAGTTGGTTCAAGTCAGCCTATCAGCTCTACACCGATACGTGGACGCCACGCCATCGCTACGGTTTCAACAATGCCGATATCGATCCGGCATTGCCGGAATCAAAAGTCCTGCAAGCGTACGATAACTGGGCAAAGAAAGAGAATCTGACGATCGCCAAAGCTCAGTCAAATGTCGCAAAACGCACGCTTTACAGCCTGCGGTGGACACTGGGTATCGCCGCACTCACGTTCTGCATCATTGCGGCAACTGCCACGTGCCTCGATTTCAAAGACCGTCGCCCACTGCTGCTGTTTTGTTCCGTCCTGACGCTGCACGCCGTCCATATCCCGTATTGGTACGACGGCATTATGCACTGGCACTATGTCTTCGAGACCGCACCGTTGCTCCTCATGCTCGCTACATTCGGACTGCGAAATGCCAGCAGAACACTTCAACCGCAACTTGGCTCGAAATTGTCATCACTCTGGCTGACGTTGCTGATCTTTGCATCCCTGATTCCGAACTGGATCGACGCCGATACATTCTGGGGACAGTCACGAGTCACAACCGCATTTTCAGAACAGGCGTTTTCCCGAGTTCGCTTTGAATACTTCCGACGCCTGACAACGTCTGACCAGGTTCAACATCCCGCCCTGATTCTTGTGGATGAACGTGGCACAAATCCGCAACTGAGCTACATCGTCAACCCGCCAGATCTGCACGGTGACGTCATCGTGTGCCGCCTGCCAACTGACGCAGGCATCGTCGATGATCTGGCGAAAGCGTTTCCAGGGCATCATCTCTATGCATTCAACCCTGAGACGTTTGAGTTGAGCCCGGTATACCAGCACCCACGCTGATCGTCGGATTTGTAGCCGGCGTTCGCGTTGCTCGCTTGTCCCACCCTACGATTCCAGACTTCAGAACCGCAGTTCAGGAACGCAGGAGCATTTGACATCGGCACTGCGGTCTTCATACTCAGCCACAACAGTGCCTGCGTATTACTCTGTGGAGCCGTCCAGTGTTGCGGAAACTTTGCTCGATCCTGAACCCTGTATTGGTCATGGCGTCGTTGTTCTTCGGGACAGCACCTGCAAAAGCCGACGGACAGCAGGACAACAATCCTGACACCGTCCGCCGCATTCCGGAACTCGGCATTCCCGTGCCCGACAACCGAGCGGCATCGATGCGATCCTCGCTCGCTGATCTGCAGAAAAAGATCGTTGAGGTAAATTCCGGCAGCGACGAATCCGCGAAAGCTCTGTTGCCCGACGTGATGATCTTCGAACGAGCTGTCCGGTGTGCGCTGGACTACAATGAATTCTTCGACGTTAAAGAGTTCGACAAAGCTGATGCATTGCTGGCCGAGGGCCTCAAGCGAGCCGATCAGTTGCTCGCGGGCAAGCCCGAATGGATCACGCAGAAGGGCCTCGTCGTGCGAGGTTACATCAGCCGCATTGATCAGACCGTGCAGCCGTACGGCCTGGTGATTCCGCCAACGTATGCCATCGATCACAGCGTGCCGACGCGCTGCGACATCTGGTTTCACGGTCGCGGCGAAAAACTGAGCGAAGTGAATTTCCTGTGGGACCGCATAAAGAACCCCGGTGAGTTCACTCCGGATCACACGATCATGCTGCATCCGTATGGACGTTACTGCAACGCATTCAAGTTCGCCGGTGAAATCGATGTGCTGGAAGCACTTGAGGATGTTCAGAATCGTTACCGCATCGACGAGGACCGCATCAGCGTCCGAGGTTTCTCGATGGGCGGCGCGGCCTGCTGGCAATTCGCGACTCACTACGCCGACCGCTGGTTTGCGGCGAATCCCGGCGCAGGATTTTCCGAGACGCCTCAGTTCCTGAAAGTGTTTCAGAAGGAAGAGCTGAAGCCAACCGCGTGGGAACAGACGCTTTGGAATCTCTACGACTGCGACAAGTGGGCGCTGAATCTGACGCATTGCCCAACCATTGCGTACAGCGGTGAGAATGATTCACAGAAGCAGGCGGCAGATGTGATGGAGAAGGCGTTGGCGGAACATGGAATTCGGCTGCGACATGTCATCGGGGACGGGATGGGGCATAAATATGACGTGGAGTCGAAGGCGATGGTTGAACAGCGGCTTGCAGTCCTCGCGAAGTACGTCGAGCAAGAGAAGACGCCCCCACGCTACATCAGCTTCCAGACCCACACGCTAAAGTATAACCGTATGGATTGGGTGACCATTGACGGCCTTGAGTCGCACTGGAAACCGGCGCTATTCGAATGCCGCTTTAGTGTCTACATTGTCCCGAACAGAGAGGCAAGGAACGGCGGGAAGACTGTCCATGATATAGAGAGTCGCATCATAGTCTCGACCCGAAATGTGACGGCTTTCACAATCAACCTGCCGCCTTTCGAGCAATCCAGAGCAGAAGAGTCTCGGATTGCTGCAATTATTGATGAAGACGAGGTTCAGCTCCCGCAACCCTTTTCGGATCGCTCGCTGAAGTGCCGTTTTTCCTATGACGCTGCTGGCACGTGGAGATTGGTCGAACCCGAGTTCGAAAATTCGGGAAAACGCCACAACCTCCAAGGCCCGATCGACGACGCCTTTATGGACTCCTTCGTCTTCGTTCGCCCAACGGGCACAGCAGCCCATGAAGCCGTCGGAAAGTGGGCGAACGCCGAGCTAACTCGAGCTATCGAACACTGGCGGCGACATTTCCGAGGCGACGCGCGAGTCGTCAATGATGTCGATGTCACCGATGAGCTGATTCAGTCGGCGAACCTGGTGCTGTGGGGCGATCCGAAGTCTAACAGCGTGATGGCAAAGATCGTCGATACGCTGCCGATCCAATGGACTGCCGACAAGATCACCGTCGGCGATAAGTCCTGGGATGCAAAAGATCACGCTCCGATACTGATTTATCCGAACCCACTGAATCTGAACCGCTACGTGGTGCTCAACAGCAGCTTCACGTTCCGAGACTACGCCTATCTCAATAACGCTCGGCAGGTTCCGATGCTCCCGGACTGGGCCGTGATCGATCTCAACACACCACCCAACAGCGTCTGGCCAGGCAAAGTGGTTGCAGCCGATTTTTTTGATGAACAGTGGCAGTTGAAGCCGTAGCAGATTGTTTCTGGCGAGCCGTGTAGCTGCGATTCCTGTAGCTTGGACATTCATGTCCGAGGTTCGACCAAGCAGCCTCAATCCAGCGAATTCTTTTGGCCGTACAACAATTTTCCCACGGTCGAAGCTGATTGGCGAAGGCGACGGACATGAATGTCCATCCTACATATTGACCATGCGACGGACATGAATGTCCATCCTACATTCGATCATTTTGGCATCGCAGCGAATCGAATCGTTCCCCACATCAGAAACCAACTCGAAACCGTGAATATCCCAAACCTCACCCCAACTCAAACAGCCGCTCCCACAGCCACGCCACTCACATGGCTGCAGCTCATGCGGATTCCCACCGTCTTTACGGCGCTGTCAAATATCCTGTGCGGATATCTGATCACTCACAAACTGACGCCTGGAGAACTGCCGCAGCAAACAGACCTGTGGTTGCTGCTGATCTCAAGCGCTGGGCTGTATCTGGGGGGCATGGTTCTGAACGATGTCTTCGATGCCGCGCTCGATGCCGTCGAACGTCCGGAACGCCCGATTCCTTCCGGTCGCATTTCACGCACAGCCGCCGCAGTCTTCGGTATGCTGCTGCTGATCATCGGTGTTGGTTGTGCTGGGGCAGTCGGAATGGGAAGTCTGTTGATCGCCGGACTCATCGTCGTCGCTGTGCTGCTGTACGATGGCTATCTGAAATCGACGATTGCCGCGCCGCTGGGAATGGGGACCTGCCGATTCTTCAACCTGATGCTCGGTGCCAGTGCGGCCACGACAACGACGTCCGTCTGGCAGACGACACCGATGACCGTCGCGGCGGCATTGGGGATCTACATCATCGGAGTCACGGTGTTTGCCCGCAACGAAGCCGGTAAGAGCAGTTCCGCAGGTTTATTCACTGGTGCCGGAATCATGCTTTGCGGCATCGGTCTGGACGCCTGGTTAGTGACGGGATCAGGCGTTGAAAAAACCATCTCTGGCAGCCAGATGGCACTGCTGATCCTCGGCCTGAACATCCTCTTGCGGGCAGCCATTGTCGTCGGCAATCCACAGCCAGATCGCATTCAACGTACTGTGGGTCTGATGCTGTTGTGCATCATCTTTCTGGATGCCCTCATGGTCTTCGGACTCACCGGAAACGTCAAGAACGCCGTGCTGGTCATCATGCTCATCGCCCCTGCATCGCTGATCCGCCGATTCATTCCGATGAGTTAGTGAAGTGCTCCCAGAATCGTGGACCATCGGACTTGCCCGCATTGAGGAGTGTCGGAAGTTCTCAACGAACAACGCCCCTTGTTCAGCAAACGTTATGAGTGTTGTTTTCGTGAGAAGATTCTAGCGTGCAACTTTGCTGCAGTGGCGGACCGTGCCAGCAACTTTGTAGCCACGTTCACCCGAACGTGGGCGATCCAGAGGAAACCCACGCTCTGGCGAGCGTGGCTAGTGCGCCTGTGAAGGCGATTGAATCGTCAGGTGAGAGTCCTGATCAGAGCATACGTTAGTGCTCTGTAGCTGAAAGTCACTGCGTTTTCAACAGAAAGGGTGGAGAGCAACTGGAAGCGAAAG
>JAYTAK010001387.1:0-2378 GCA_043737515.1 Candidatus Kuenenia sp.
ATTACCGACGTGGTGCAGAACCTCGGAAGTCAGCCTGCGGAGGTGGAGATACTTTATCACTGCAATCTTGGCCGTCCGTTCCTCGGCGAAGGGTCAACCTTACATATAGCTGCGTCAGAAGTCGCTCCTCGCGACGACCGCGCTGCAGAAGGCATCAGCATGTGGAACCTGTTCGCAGGGCCGACCACCGGATATGCGGAACAGTGCTACCTTGTGAAAGCTGCGGCAGATGCAAGCGGTTGGGGGATGGCACTGCTGGCAGATGCCGAAACGGAGCATGCCGCTTGTGTGCGATTCGACACGTCAACAATGCCATGGTTTGTGCTCTGGAAGAATACTCAGGCTGAAGCCGACGGCTACGTCGCGGGACTGGAACCCGGCAGCAGTTTTCCGAATCTGCGAACTGTTGAACGCCGGGAAGGCAGGGTCATTCAGCTGCGGGCCGGCGAATCGGTGACGTTTCGGATCAGTATGGAAGTGGCGAGTCATCGCCGCGAAGTTCGGCGATTACTGGATGAAGTCACAGAATTGCAGGTGGCCCATCCTCGCATCGTGCATTCAAAACCGAAAGCTCAATGGGTATGACTGGCGAGAAAATGTTTGTCGAGAACGTCTGTGAGATCCTGAGGCAGCTTGCCCCGCTCCCAACAGCAGAATCATGGGACAACGTCGGACTTTTGCTGGGGCGTCCGGATCGAACGGTCAGTCGGCTCATGACATGTCTGACGCTCACACCGGCGGTGGCTCGCGAAGCGATCGCGAAAAATGTGCAGCTGGTTGTGACTCATCATCCGGTCCTCTTCCGTGCGACAAAGTCGATCACGACTGACACGATCGAAGGCCGTTTATTGCTGGATCTGATAGAAGCCAGGATTGCCGTGTATAGTCCTCACACCGCTTTTGATAACGCGGAATGGGGCGTTAACCAGTGGCTGGCCGAATCGTTGGGCCTGAATACGATTGAACCGCTGCGTCCCTTTCAACAGGGTATTCCTGGCGGTTCTGGCCGCATGGGTATGTTTGCGGAGTCGCATTCAAAACAAGAGTTCCTGGAAAAGTTGACGACGATTGTGGGAGCTGAATATCTGGAAGTGGCTTGGCATGGGTCGGACCGCGTGTTTCGCGTGGGGCTCGCCTGTGGATCGGCGGCGGAGTACCTTTCGGATGCATTGGAGGCGGAGTGTGACACATTTGTGACGGGCGAAGCGAGATTCCATTCGGCCGTTGAATGCCAATCGCGGCAATGTAATCTTGTTCTCACAGGGCATTTCAGCAGCGAGCGGCCGGCGGTTGTCAGACTTGCGAGCTTGCTGTCTGAGCGTCTATTCGGGGTAGAGTGCTTTGCCAGCGAAGAGGATCGAAGTCCTTTGGAGCTGTTTCAAATGGCGGGTGTAACATAGCCCCGTTGCTCCGCCGACGGGATTCGATTGCACTTTCACCAACCGATGTCAGTTGTCCTGCGCGGCAATCGCGATAACGATTCCGGACGAATCGTGAATATTCGGGCGGTGTGCTGCATTCAATTTCAATGAATGGTGGGTTCTTCGCGTTTTTCCGAAAACTGCCCCATAGAGAGGAAAGCAAAATGATTCCAGAGTCGCCGAATTCCCTTGGTCAGGCGTTTTCTCGGGGAATAAGGCTCAAATGCCCGATGTGCAGTCAAGGGCGGCTTTTTGGCGGATTCATTCGAATGCAGAAAAACTGCTCAGTGTGTGCGTTTCATTTTGAGCGAGGACCGGGATATTTTCTTGGGTCAACCTACATCAATTACGGTGTCACGACTCTTCTCACGACCTGGACTTATATAGTGCTGCGATTTGGGCTTGAGATCTCAAAGCCGGTCCTGATTCCGGCTCTGGCAGCATTTTGTGTGATTTTTCCTGTGCTTTTCTTTCGCTACGCCCGATCACTGTGGCTGTCCTTCGACTGTTATTTTGACAGAACCGGGGCGATGGAATCCGTATCTGAGAGAGAGAAGTCGGAAGATGAACAACTTTGAAGAGAAAACTGAGAGCGAAGGGTTGACAGTTTCCTGCAAGCCGATACACTGCCCCGCTCGCTGAACGACACCTGTTTGCGTCACCAAGATGCGGCTGGTTGCCGGGGCTGAAAGTCTCGGCAGTATTTGTGTCTCTCAGTGCTGATCTTTGACAACATGATTGAGTTTGTGAGCCTGTGAGTTTTAGCTGGTGAATTGTTGTTAGCCGCCCTTTGACCGGGGTGGCAAACAGAGATTGAACCTTCTGCTAAAATCCGAGGGGAAACCTTCGGCAAAGCATAATTTTTGAAGGGTTTGATCCTGGCTCAGAATGAACGTTGGCGGCGTGGATTAGGCATGCAAGTCGAGCGCTCATCAGCAATGGTGGGAGCGGCGAACG
>JAYTAK010001388.1:0-2377 GCA_043737515.1 Candidatus Kuenenia sp.
AGAAAAGACTGCGCGTCGGTCCATGATTCCGGGGCAGCGGCGGATTCATCCAGTCGGCGTCGGCAGCGTTCGCAGTCATTCAGATGATCGAGTATCTGCTGTTCTGCGCTGGCTGAGAGTTGACCTTCAAGCAGAGCTTCCAATTGATTTGGCTGGCAGATGGATGTGTGCGGTTTCATTCTTCCGCCTCCTGAAGCTCCTGGACGACTGACTGCAGTCGTCGCATGACGCGGCTGCGAATCGCATGCACGTTGCCAATCGTTGTATGCATTCTGTCTGCTACTGATTCTGTTGATTGTCCTTCGACGACCGTCAGTACAAAGATGTGCCATGTTTGTTCCTGCACTGCAGCGCGAATGACGTCAGCCGCCTGCCGGTACAATTGCCGTCTGTATTCCAGTTCGATCTGCGCATCAATGTCGTCAAACTGAGGCACTCCGTGCAAAAAATCCATAAACCCTGAACCGCCGACAGGCGAATCCTTTGGGCCGCGCGAGAGTGCATTCAGGATTGAGTTTTTGGCGATGCGCCGCAGCCAGTGGCGGAACCGTGTCTGCGGATTGCGGCGTTGCCAGTCGGGAATTGCGCGAGCGACAGCGAGCAGCACCTGTTGCGCCAGATCGTCGGCATCTGCGTCCTGCATGCCTCGGACACGAGCGAGTCTGTACACGACCGGTCGATAGATGGCCGTGAACAATTCCCATGCCTCACGATTGGCCGGATCCTGCACCTGGACAATCAGGCTGTCACGTGTGTCCGGCATGTTGGGCATTTGAAAATGTTCTCCTGCTGTATTAAACACGAGAGAAGCTGAAAACTGACACGGTGCGGGGAAAATTTTTGGGGCAGTGCTGCTCAGCAAACGTTAAGAGCATTGTATTTTTGAGAAGAATTCAGAGGAGGAGGCTGACGAGTTTTTGGGAGCTTGCAGCTCGGGCGGTGAGGAAAGAGGGGATTTCCGCCACGATCGGGGCTCGTCCCCATCGAGCGATGATCATCACCAGAAAAGAAGTCCAGAAAGCGTTTTCGCCACTGCGGAGGCAAGCTCCGCCGGGGCGGCAATTGGGTTGCGGGCGAAGCCCGCGGCAAGATTCACGTACCTTGGACATTCTTGTCCGAGAGATTCACCAGAAACCGTCCCGATTCCGAAGTCATTACCGAAAGTCAAAGATCTTCGCTTCGACAGCGATTTCTGGCCATGCGACGGACATGAATGTCCATCGTACGTTCGCGTCGAGGTTAGACAAACGATACCCTCAGCGTTCAGCACATTCGATCAACGCTCAACCCTTCGGAAAAATTCAGATGACTCACAAACGTGTACTTCTCTTAGCCGGAGACTTCGTGGAAGACTACGAGATCATGGTTCCGTTTCAGACGCTGCTCACCGTGGGAGTTCAGGTGGATGCCGTTTGTCCGGACAAGAAAGCGGGGGACCGGATCCGCACGGCGATTCACGATTTTGAAGGTGATCAGACTTACAGCGAAAAGCCCGGTCATAACTTCACGCTCAACGCAGACTTCGCCACGGTTCGGGAAGCCGACTACGACGGGCTGTTGATTCCCGGCGGAAGAGCGCCCGAATACCTTCGATTAAATCAACGTGTTCTTGAAATCGTGCGTGCGTTCGATGCGTCAAATAAGCCGATCGCCGCTATCTGCCATGGACTGCAGATACTTACGGCGGCGGGAATCGTGAAAGGTCGAACGTGTACTGCGTATCCGGCATGTGGTCCTGAGATTACCCTGGCTGGTGGCACATATTCCCAAATCGCGATCGATGGGGCTCTCGTTGATAGGAATCTGGTCACCGCTCCAGCCTGGCCAGCTCACCCGGCTTTTTGCCGAGAATTCCTGAAATTGCTGGGAGTGCTGTGAGTTCAATGGTGATTCTTCCGTGTACTGAACATGTGTGCAAAACTCCAAAATCGCGAAGTGGCGGCAGCAATGAGCTGACCACTTGACAGTTTAATGCGACAGGCTTGTAATCATCGGCTTGAAAGTTCTGTGAGTGGGTACTGGAGCGGGGATGCTTTGTATTCAGACGCAGAATTTGCCGACATCATTGGAAGCCGGATCGCCGAAACATCTCTTTGCGGGGGCAAGGAGGTGAACCAGGGAAAGGCGGGATGTCGCATACGATCGGTCTTGAGTTCGTGGGGAAGCAGGGTCGATCTTTCAACGGAATGGATTTTCCGTTGAATCCAAGGTGGGTCACGTCTGCAATGCGCCGAGTCGCGATGCAGGTGTCTGATATGAGGCGTTTCCATGTCTGGGCGCAACAGAATCCGGGTCGTTGTCACGGGCGTTGGTGTAGTTTCACCAATTGGCATTGGCAACGAGAACTTCTGGGATAGTCTTGTCCACAGTCGATCGG
>JAYTAK010001389.1:0-2376 GCA_043737515.1 Candidatus Kuenenia sp.
AACGAATTGCGATCTATGCGTCTGGCGATTAGCCGACGTATAGATCGTGCGTTGAACTTTTCCGCTTTGTGAGTGATCTGCTACTTTGCAGAATCAATCGAGTTCACGTGGCGACCAGCGGAAGTCTATCGACTGGCCTGCAGCGTGTCACCTGGATTTTGGCCGGTGTGGTCATGCCTGTCGAAAGGGATGCAGAGATTGTGCGTGGTTCGCAGCAGCTCGATGAAGACGCGGCGTGCGAATGAGCGGCGCAGATGGCTCGAAGCCGCATGCCACGCGCAGCAGAAGGAGATTTGTGCGGCTCGAAAATGGCCGACGAAGTGCCGATGCAGCGTGTTGTCGTGTGGGGATTCTGTCATCTCGATACCAGTGCGGGCGGTAGAGACTATGTATGACAATTCGCGAGGCTCGCTTGTGATTAAAACCGATGCAGCGCATGTTTGCGTTGTACTTCGGGCAGCAAGGGGTTGTGTCGGTTTCAGACTCGGCGGTGGGGGCCGCAGGATTCGAGACTGCAGGTGCGGGTGACGGGGAAGATTCGACACCAGCCGCGGCCAGTCGTCGAACGCGGCTTTCGATTGGAGAAATTCCCAGTCGCCGTTGAGATTGCGTTTTCGGTTTGCATGAAGACGCTTCAGACCCGCGAGGAAGTTGTCGCGAAACTCCGATTTCAGGTCTTCGGAGTTGCAGAGGTATTTTCCATGCCACGCGAAACAGCAGATCGTAGATCACTTTGCGATTGCCCAGAGCCAGCGACGACAGCTTATCGGGAATCGCGAACACGAGCTGAAAATACGTGATGCCCGGCAGCAGCAGCACTTGCGACGTCGAATCCAGCCAGTCGGCGCGCCTGGCACCGGCACATTGCGGACAACCCCACCCTGGCCAAAATAGGTGTCAGATGACGATGGGCTGAAGCGATGGCATCGCCATGATGCAAAAAGGCAACACGCGAAAGCTGCCATCAGGAGCCACAATTCTCCGAGCATGAGACGACATCCGGCAACACGCACAGCCCCGCCTCCGCGAAGCGCATACTGCGATTCAAAAGTAGCGGGCCGCAGGCCACTCGATAGACTGCGACTCCGTCCCGCAGGGACGCGCTTCGCGCAGCGAAACGCGGACTGTTATTCGTGTCACATCAAAGCCGACAGAACGACACACGCGAGCCCCGCATCGTTCTCCAGAACACGCTCCTCAACACGCCTACTTCAGACGATCATCCCGACTCACGAAGTTGTTAAGTTCAACGACTCCCGTTCACCGGGCCGCGCCAACCAACGTTGATTTCAGAATCCGCCCGGCCCGCGGCTCCGGTTGAACCGATTGTTCGGCCCAGCTACGAGTCGTATCGGGTCCACAGTTTGACGTACTCAGCGACCGACCGCTTGCCAGAGGACCGACTTATTTCGCGTCCTACCGCCAACAGCGATTTCGCCAGCTGCTTGAGGCTCGGCACCTCGGGATTGGCAAAAGTAATTCTTGTGTTGATGTTCCAGGTCTGCACATCGAGTGCGTAACCGATACCGTCCATTGAGCCATACTCGTAAGTTTCAAAAAGATCTACCGCCCGCAGTGCGTCAGCAACAGGGTCTTCCCGCAACTCGATCACGGTCGGATCGCCTTGAAGCGAGAAAACAGCTTTCCGCCAGCCGACCGAAGGTGGCACTGGCTTGAAGCCGAAGAGACGCTTGCTTCTATACCACCAACTCGGCCGTGGATCTGCGGCTGGTTGCCAAGGCTTGGAGCATGTCACCACCGCGAGGAAGGCGTCGGGATCGAACGCTGGTAAAACGCTTGCCTTCCAGATGGACTGCACCCAGCAATCGACGTCGATCATCGGCGTTTGGCTCTTAGGCAATTGTCGGCCGATTCGCAAGTCGACTAAACCCAGAAGGCTCGCGATCACTTCGTCGGGGAGCAGACTCTTCTGTGTTCTTGTCAAGCACTCTCCCTTGCTGTTGCGGAACGCCCCGCATCACCGGATGCGGCGGGAAGATTGACCATGTGAAAAACCGTCGCTGCCGCATTCCGGTGCATGCGATCGTTAACACGACGGTTGCGATTCTTGCGGCTCTGCGATTTTGCCGCTCGACCGCGCCGCCCTGTGTCCACACGAGAGATCGTAACGAACAGGATTTCATGTGGCAATCGCGAAGCATTTTTGACACGCTGGGACGCGGCCGAATCATTGCCAGAAACGTAACCAATTGAACTGACTCAGAGTCTATCCGGAAATATCAGGCTGAGATTTGCTGAGTTTTGTCGAGTTCTGGATCTGAGGTGCGGTAACGGAAGTCGGGGTCTTTCGTGGGAGCCAATCTGCGGAGCATGATGCCGATGTGGCTGAGTTTGATCATGGCTTCGGAGGAATCA
>JAYTAK010001390.1:0-5475 GCA_043737515.1 Candidatus Kuenenia sp.
AGGAAGGTATCGATCGCTCTCGAATCGGTACGCTTCTTCCGTGTCGTCGCACGCGTGGCGGCGCGGGAAAAGAGTTCATTGTCGCTGATCACGATCAGGGCATGATCGATCAGCCGGAATCCGCGTCGCAGGCGACCGGTGGTCAGGCGAATTCGCGACGCCAGAGCCGTGTTGTGCGCGGTGTCGGTTTCTTTGATCAGTTCGTGCAGTCGTTCGTGTTCGCCTTCGTTGTGACAGCAGAGCAGAATCTGATCGCCGGGTCCGAGCAGTTCAGACAGTTCGACGAGCGCATCGCGACGACTGCCGGAGAGGCGTTCAATCGGTTCGATACTCAGATGGCAGGATGTTTCGTAGCTGTCGGCTCCGAGAGCATCGATCGTCACCGACGGGAATTCTGTCAGTCGAGCCATTGTGGCATCGACGCTGTACAGACCGACCGGGCTCGAAAGCCGCTGCAGATACATGCGGCCTTCACTGATAGATTGCTGCAGATCGTTGAGCACGACGATGGTTGATGACGGCAGCGAATCGATGAGGCTTTCGGTCGGGCCGTCGAAGACCGGCGATGGAGTATCGGGAGCCCCAGAACGCGCCGCCGCGTTTTTCGTCGCATTGGACCGGGGGGCTGCCGCCGCTCCGCTCGCCGAAGATCCAGTCGGAGTTGTGGCCGTCAATGAGATGCTCTTGAGGTCTTCCAACCGCCGCTGACTTTCGACGTTGAAGGAGCGGATCGATTCGATTTCATCGCCGAACAATTCGATACGAATGGCGTCAGGCTCGGACGCCGGGAAAATGTCCAGAATCCCGCCGTGAATACAGAACTCACCAGGCAGTTCGACGGCCGTGACGCGTTCAAAGCCGCGGGCGATGAGCCATTCGATCAATTCATCCAGCCGCAGTTCGTCGCCGACGGAGATGGTGCGTGTGGCAGCTTTGATGGCGTCGCGTGCGGGCACCGGCTGCAACAGGGCCGGGACACAGGTCACCACCAGAGCGGGCGTCCGATCGGCCTGATTCAAACGGCGGACGACGGCAAGGCGCGCCGCGTAGACGGCGTCTCCGGCATCAATGGCGTCGGGCAGACTTTCCCATGCCGGGAACAGCAGCACGGGCGCCTTCGTGAGGTCCGACAATTCGTCGATGAACTCTTCGGCGTCGCGAATCGTGGGCAGTACGACCAGGTGTGAACGTTTCCGGTCCGCTGCTGCGATCGCCGCCAGACTCAGCGCGCACGACGAACCCCAGGCGCCGTCAATGGTCGCGCTCTGACCGGAATGCAGTGAGGTCACAACCTCAGCAAACCCCGGAGCCTTTCCCACCAACGCCGTCAGTTCAGCAAGAGTCGAAGGAATCTGCCGTCCTGCATTAGCCATGACGGCGGGATTGTAAACAGCCTGCGGCGGGATACGAGTCTGCCACGCCGGGATGCCGGAAATAGTAGAGCAGTCGTTTACGGCACCAGGAGACCGTTCACGATAATCTGACCATTGTTCGCACCGACAGGCATGAAGAATGCCTGTTCCACAACTCCGTTACCCGGCAGGAAGTTCTGCTGGATGACGACCAGATTGTCGATATTGCCGAACAGTTGAACGACTCCTGTGACCTGGCTGAAGACAATTCCGCGTTCCGCAGCAGTACCAAAGTCGGCGAGGCCGATGCGGTTGCCTTCAATCAGGAAGACGGAACTGGCCGCCGTTCGCACGAACTCGATGCCCGTTCCGCCATCGCCGCTGGCGACAATGTCATTGTTGACTATCGCAAGGCCTGTATCACGCGTGAGCATATACCGCAGGCCGGTCCGTCGACCACCACCGACATTTCCGAGGTTTCCGCCATCACCAATGTCCAGCTCGTTATTGGCTGTGCGGAATTCCAGCGTATTCATCAACGCCGGACCATCGATTCGCACATCGACTGCTCCGAAGGTCTGCCTCACATTGTTGACGTTGACTTGATTATTCTGAATTGAGAGTTCGACCTCATCAGTCGTTGATCGCGTCCGATAGCTGATGGCCTGGGCCTCATTGGCAGAGATCATGTTAAACGTATTGCCATCAATGTGAGTTCGGACTGGTCCGTTCCAGTCGAAGATAAAGGCATCGTCGAACACGCCGGAACCAGCGGGATCGCTTGTGTCACTGACATTAAACGTATTGCGGAAGAGATCCGTCTGGATGGCTGCCCCGTTTGCCGTGACATTCGATTGATTGACGACAATGACGTCGGTTGTGGAGGAAGTGAAGTCTGTATCCTGAATCAACACGATGAACGGATCAACGGCCTGATTGAATCTGGTGATCGTCTCCGGATCCAGTTGCACTGTATAGTCCAGCAGGATCGACTGGCGACCGACGACTGCATCGTCACCGTTGTTGTCGAATATCGAATTATCGATCTCCAGCAGCATCAGGTCCTGGCTGTCAAGTCCGCGAATATCGGATTCGACGACATTCGTCGCGAGGAGCGACAGAGACTGCTTTTCAGTGTCGGGCACGCCCGGTGTGGTTTCGGTGTTGCGGACGCGAATCCCGAATTCATTATCCTCAATCTGCATGAAGCGGAGATCCACCTGACCAGCATTCCTCAGGAAGACCCCGGCGGCATCATTGTTATCAATCCCGTCGCCAACGGCGTTACTGATCTCACCGCCGTTACCAACCACAGGATTCACGACGATCGGACGAGGATCGACCAGGAACGACTTGAATCCGGTCTTGTTGGTCTCCACCAGCCGGATGCCGTAGTTTGGAGAATTGGTACTCGTGACGCTGTTCAGCCGGATGTTGATCCCGGATTCTTCGATATCGACGGCGGCCGCAGTGTCTGTTTCGATTCTGCCTCTGCCGATGCGTATGCTGGTGTTGTTCAGGCCGAAGAGGCCAATGCCGTCGAAGGATTCGACGTCGATCAGTCCAAAGCTGATGGCATCCGTGTTGTTGACAATATTAATGCCCGCTCCACCGGGGGCTCCGCCCTGAGCGTTGTCGATGTCGGTGGTCTGGACGCTGATCCTGCCTGAGTTGCCGGTGAATGACATCGCGGCAAACTGAGATGCGAGAACATTGTCGTTCAGGATGGAGGTCAGATCGGTGATCGCGTTTCCGAATGCGACCGCACCGGAGGAATTCGTCACCAGAATGCCTTCCTGCAGTCGTCGGGAGATTTGAGTCGATCCGTTGAACTGGACGGTGCCGGCATTCGAAGCGATCGCAATGGATGCCAGGTCCGTCGCGTCGATGGACGTGTTGCCATCGATGATGAACGAGCTGCCGGCCAGGTTGTTGCTGATATTGATGCCGTTGCCGTTGCTTCCGCGTCCGCCTGCGGCAGGCGAGATGACCACGTTGTCCCGGAATGTCACGGTACTGCCGGCCAGTTGATCATGGACTGAGATCGCCGCCTGAGCGCCTGCTGCGGCACCCAGTCCGTTGATCGTCACCACGTCCGTAAACCGCGTCCTGCCCGAGGACTGGCGAATTTCGATCCCTTCGGCATTGCGACTGGTGATCAGCAGCGCGTCGGTGAAGTTGACTTCGCCTGATGCGTTGCTGATGAGGATGCTCTGAAGTCCTGCATTGTCGATCGTAATCTGCGGAAGCTGAGTGCTGGACTTTCTGAATGTGTAAACACCGGCACTGTCGATGACGGCGATCCCGATGCCTGCCGCGTTAGTGACGGAGACGTTGTCAATTGTGGCCGAACCGCCCGTGTTGTTCTGAATCAAAATGCCGCCGCCGCCAGTCGAGGTGACCAGCGAGCCTGTCATGTCAACTCGACCGCCGGTCATGTTCTCGATCGTGACGGCAGGCTGTGCGGAAGTATTCGTCAGCGCCGCCAGTCCGAAGATATTCGTCGCGCCGTTCGCAGCCCGATCGGTGGAGCCAAACGTCACGATACCATCGCCACCATTCACATGGAACAGCGGACCTGTCGTCACGGCAGCGGATATCAGTGTCGTGTTCGTGATGATTGTGCTGTCAACCGTGTTCTGCAGGCTGATTCCGGAAACTCCGGCATTCTGTACTCGGACATCATTGATGATCGTGTTACCGACGCCGTCGCTGAAGATCCCGCTGCCGCTCGGGCTGTCGATGATAAAGCCGGAGAACTGACTGCCCTGAGCCATCGTGACCGTGTTGCCCACTGTATTACTGATCGTCGGTCGCAGGAACCCCGGGTTGGCGGCAAATGTCGGCGACTTGGGAAGTGGAATCGGAGTTGGCGTGCCGAGCAGGTCCACGGTAATCGTGGAATTGGTGTTGCGTCCCGGCTGGATGAAACCTTCGCCGATGACCTGCTGGTTCGGCAGCAGATTGACAATGTTTTGCGGTGCCGCGTTGAACTGACTTCCGGCATGCACGAAGACAATGTCCGTGCCTGCTCCCAGGCCCTGAGTCAACTGCGCGAATGGATCATTGACGGTTCCGACGAAGCCGGGACCTGTCGCATTGCTGTTGACGTGTGCCACGGTCAATGGAACGCCGCCTCGGGTCGCCAGTTGACCTCCGGCGGTGATGTCAGTCGTCGCAGCCTGAATGTTCATGTTGCGGCGGACAGGATCGTGAAACCGCTGGATGCCCGATCGCTTCGTATGTTCCTGACTGCTGAATCCACCAAAATGCACGACAGCGCTGAACGATACGGTCGTGTCGAAGACTTTGTCGTCGGTCACCTTCAGACCCACTTCCAGCCATTGACCGATATCAGCCTGCACTCGGGAAGACCAGCCGGAAAATCCCGGGATGTTTGCCCCTTCGTAGTAATAGCCTCCGGCAAACGCCCGCAGATCAAAGCGTTCGGAAAGTTCGCCCGGCAGCAGAAAGCCCGCTTCGGCATCGTACCCTTTGAGTGCTTCAGCGAATGTGTCAATCCGATCGAACACAATATTCGAACCGGCAAATGCCACACTCGCTGCATCCACGCGTTGTGCGGTCAGTGTCGGAACGCTGGAGAATGGCTGGTAGTAGTTTGCACGTGCTTCCCAGTTGTGTGCAAGCAGTTCAGCTCCAACGCCCCATTGCTTGAAATCAGCGCCCGTGAGCTGGTCGGCGTCAAAGTAACTGTTCACACCAACGACCATGTCCGACGCGGAAACATAGTGTCGATAACCGCCGCCGAACGCCCACGCCAGTTCACCACCGTTGGCACGTACCAGCCTTGAATCCGCAAAGAAGAGTTCATCTTCAACATTGAAATACGGTGTCAGATTGATATGACTGATCGATTCAGTCCGTCCGACAGTGTCGCCGGCAGTATGGCCGCCGCGAAACTGCACGCCGAATCCGTCACGGTTGTAATCCCTGACTTCAGACGCGGAGCCGCTGGGAGTTCTGCCGAATGTTTGATCGCCGTCCTGAGACAACGCGGATGTGGTACTGGTCATGAGTCCCACCAGAGCTGCCGCTCGGGATAGTTTCTTCAGCCAGCGATTGGGGTTCTGAACGATCTTCATGACGTTCCTCAAACCAAGGT
>JAYTAK010001391.1:0-12682 GCA_043737515.1 Candidatus Kuenenia sp.
TACGAAGCGCGGGGCGTTGCCACGCGGTTGAACGAATGTGCCATCGTCAACCGCGAGATGCCTATGTCGACTGCAACAGCGCCCGCAGCCGCACCGTGACTTCGTCACGAGTCAACGAACCGCAGGCCACGTCGAGCGTGAGCTTTTCCCAGTGATCACCATCCGGGATTGGCTTGTATCCGTTGAGCTGCAGGTGAACCAGGCATGCGCCCAAAGCCGTGCGTTTGTTGCCATCGACGAACGGATGATTTCCGCACAGATAAAACAGATACGCCGCCGAAATCGAGACGGTGTCGTCATACACAGACTTGCCACCAAACGTTGCTTTGGGTGCAGCCACCGCCGAATCTATGAGATTGGTGTCGCGCACACCTGATGATCCGCCGAATTTCCGAATGGCAGCAGCGTGGATTTCAAGAACAATCTCCACGGAGAGATACACGCAGGTATTCGGATCGGAATTCATGCCAGCCGTTCCATCGTCCTGGCATACGCATCCATCGTCGATTCAATCAATTCCGAGACACCGATATCCCCCCCAGAATTACCTCCTGGGGAAATCGTAATCGTTCCGTTTGGTTGCACTTCGACGTGAACTTCGTCACCAGCCTTCAAGCGGGCAAGCTGCTGCAAAGCCAGATCGAGTTCAATCCGATCCGGATGATTTGTGGTTGAGATGACTTTTATCATGCCGAAACTATACGCTGTTGCGTCAGGATCTGTCCACAAGAGTCTGCGTTTTTCAAGTTGGGAGCAACAAAATATGAACTTCATCCCGTCCACCGCGTCCGGCTTTATCCCTGCGACACACGAAGACCCGAAAGAACCGGGAGTGCTCAAACGCGTGATCGCCACGCAGCGGGAGTTTCAGGCGGGCCAGGTGCAGATGCTCAACTGGGCTCGGTTGCCTGTCGGTTCGTCGTTTCAGCCGCACTACCATGAAGACATGCAGGAAGTGTTTGTGCTGTGCAGCGGCGACGTCATCATGACGTGTGGCGAACAAACGGTGACGATGCAGGCTGGCGACACCGTGATCGTCAATCCCGAGGAGATTCATCAGATGCAGAACGTTGGCGACGTTGGCGCGGAATACATCGTGTTCGGGATTTCTGCGCAGAAGGGTGGACGGACGGTTGTGGTTGATTGACGGCTGTCGCTGTAATACGTCCGCTGTAAGATGGACATTCTTGTCCGTCGTTAGATGAGCGGACATGGCAGCACACAAATCACTCGTCCGCGACAGATTCTCGATGGCATACTCGGACAAGAATGTCCAAGCTACGGGAACTCGCACTCGACTCGGAGAGTCAAGCTACAGGAACCAATTAATGCCCACCAGAATCACCGCCTTCGAAACGTTCGACATTCGCTTTCCGACGTCGCAGCAACTGGACGGTTCGGATGCGATGAATCCCGATCCGGACTACTCGGCCGCCTACGTGGTGCTCCGCACAGATTCGACGGATCGCTGCGGCTACGGAATGACGTTTACGATCGGACGCGGGAATGAAATCTGCGTTGCCGCCATCCGTTCGCTTGCGACGCTGCTGATCGGCCAGACCGTCGAATCGCTGATGGCCGAACCCGTGACTTTGTACCGCAAGCTCACCGGAGACAGTCAGCTTCGCTGGGTTGGTCCGGAAAAGGGCGTGATTCATCTGGCCGCTGCCGCCGTGATCAATGCCGTCTGGGACTTGTGGGCTCGGATCCTCAACAAGCCCGTCTGGCAGGTCATCTGCGACATGTCGCCCGCACAATTTGTGGCAAGCGTTGACTTTCGATATCTCACGGACGCCCTGACCCCGAATCAGGCCGTGGAACTCCTTGATCGCCACACGGCGACACGCGCCAAGCGGATCGAAGAACTGCGAGGCATCGGCTATCCGAGCTACACGACATCCGCTGGCTGGCTGGGCTATTCGGACGAAGCCCTGAAGCAAAAATGCGTTGATCTGAAGGCACGGGGTTGGAGTCATTTCAAGATTAAGGTCGGGCGGGATCTGGAGGACGATCGACGCAGGTGCAGCGTCCTGCGTCGCGAAATGGGCGATGACGCTCATATGATGATCGATGCCAATCAGGTCTGGAACGTGCCGCAGGCGATCGAGTGGATTCGCGAACTGGCTCCGTTTCGTCCGTGGTTTGTCGAAGAACCGACGTCTCCGGATGATATTCTTGGCCATCTCGCGATAGCGGAGGCCGTTAAACCAATTCGGATTGCCACGGGAGAAATGTGCCACAACCGGATTATGTTCAAGCAGTTCATGCAGTGCTGGGCATTGCAGGTCTGTCAACTGGACTGCTGCCGTCTGGGAGGCGTCAACGAAGTCATGGCCGTGCTGTTGCTGGCAGCAAGATTCGGCATTCCTGTGTGTCCACATGCGGGCGGTGTCGGGCTTTGCGAATACGTCCAGCACGCCAGTATCGTGGATTACGTCTGCGTGTCCGCGTCAATGGAGGACCGTGTCGCTGAGTATTCGGATCACCTGCACGAACATGTGTGCGATCCGGTCGTGATGCAACACGGGCGCTACATGCCGCCGATGACTGCTGGTTACAGCGTGCAGTTTACCGAGACTGCATTGAAGCAGTTTGCGCGGTAAGTTGGCTGATTCTCGGTTGAAGGCAGCTTTTTGGAATATGTCGTATACGACTTATAGGACCTATTTCCCTGCCGCTCTTTGGCGAAACCATTCTGCCGTGATTCGCAGGCCATCAGCGACAGGCACGGTTGGTCCCAGCAGTTCTGCGAGTCGGTCGGCATCCAGCAGTGATCGCTCGACGTCGCCTGCGCGGCGGTCGCCGTAGCGGATTTCGCTGATGCTGGAGAGCGTCGTGCGAATGTGTTCGGCCAGTTGCAGCGTATTGGTCTCGCGACCGGTTCCGACATTCAGCACGCGGTCCGGAATCTTTCCCTGCAGCGCGGCCATGTTGGCTTTCACGACGTCGGAAATGAACACATAGTCGCGGACGCAGCCGGGATCTCCGACCGTCGTGCGCGCGAACACGCTCACCGGCTGACTGGCCAGCATCCGGTTGCAGAAAATCGCCACAACACCCGCTTCGCCGTGCGGGTCCTGTCGTGGTCCATAGACATTGGCATAACGCAGGACGGTGAAATTCAAACCATGTTCATGGCGAAAACAGTCCAGGTATTTTTCGACGGCGAATTTACTGCAGGCGTAGGGACTCAGCGGCAACGGAATGGTTGAAATCGATGCCCGCGTGCCGTCTGGTACTTCGCCATAAATGGCACCTCCCGTGCTGGCAAAAACCAGATGCCCGACTTTGTGATTGACGCTGGCCTGCATCACGTTGATCGAACCAACGATGTTGATCGATGCGTCTTTTTGCGGTTCGCGAACGCTCACCGCGACGCTGGCCTGCGCTGCCTGATGACTGACTGCGGTCGGTTTGAAACTCGCAAATGCCTTTTCGACTGCAGCGACGTCCTGAATGTCCACCTGAAAAAACTCGGCAGCTTCCGGAACATTTTCCCGTCGCCCGCTGCTCAAATCGTCCAGGACCGCCACCTTCCATCCGGCTTCGAGGGCTTTATCTGCCAGGTTGCTTCCGATAAACCCCGCACCGCCGGTAATCAAAAGTCGCATCGTTCGTGGTCCTGCCTGATCTGAGCCGCTGTTAACGTCCGTCAGCCGGTACTCTAGCCGAAATTCTGTCCGTATCGTCAACAAGGATAACAATTACCCATCGGCTCGATCGCGGCGGGGAGCGTGTCAATCAGGTTGTAGAGATCCTGATGATCATCAGGAGTGGTGTCGATGGTGTGCGAATTCGGCAAATTCACCCGTACCAAGCGTGCCCGGATGGGAAAAATCTCAAGTTGTGGAGACTATCGAAATTACCTGGCCGACTTGGTTTGACAGTCGCCGCAGTCACCCTTATCGTTACACACTGCCCTGTCTTCTGAACTTGCGTTGTTTGCGTGGGTGAGTGGGCTCAGATTCAACAAATTGGAGGTTTGTTATGAAATTTGCTCGTTTGGTTTGTTTGGGTACTTTGGCTGGAATGATTGCTTTTGGTGATCTGTCTGAAGCTGGTCACCAGTCCAGCGGTTCTTACGGATCGTATGGCAGTTCTGGTGGATCAACTGCCTCTTACGGTTCAACAGGCGACCACGGTTCAACAGGCGACCACGGTTCGACCGGATCTCACGGATCTTATGGCTCACGAAGAGTACGCCACTCTTCTGCGTCAAGTGGATCAACGGGATCACATGGATCAACGGGATCTTATGGATCAACGGGATCACATGGTTCAACAGGATCTTATGGTTCAACAGGATCTTATGGTTCAACCGGATCACACGGATCACTGGGATCACACGGATCACTGGGATCACTGGGATCACTGGGATCACACGGATCATCTAGCGCGTCAAGCGGCGGATCATCTGGTGGATCATCCGGTGGCCGCGCGCCACGCCGGGTCGCTCGTGGATCACACGGTTCCACAGGTTCATACGGTTCCACAGGATCTTATGGATCGCACTCATCAGGTGGATCTCACGTATGGTAGTTTCTGTCGCTGCGTCCAATCTGGCGGCAGCGCGCTGAAACTGGAATTCAGGAAACGCCATCTGGTCAGCAGTCATTCTGGCTGACCTCTGGCGTTTCTTTGCATTCTGACAGTACAAAACAGAAGAGCCACGGAAGCTGCTCAGCACTTCGTTGCCGTTCGCGTCAGGGACACCGCGAGCCATCGGCAATATGGCTTCCTGATCCTGGACCGCACCGATGATCGTCGGTCTGAAAAAACTATCGTGTAAAATCGGCTACGCAGGACTCAGTCTGTGGCTGGCATTTCACGTCTTCGCTGTCTTTATTTCGCCGGCAGCCATGCCGCCGTCCTCACCGCTGCTCGAAGACGGTTATCGGATTGCATTGCCGTACAATGAAGCTCTGTTCCTGAATCATGGTTATCACTACTTCGCGCCGGATCCCGGTGCCAGTACGCTCATCGCCTGGGAGATTCCGCGTGCAGGCGAGGCCCCTGCGGTCGGTCGGATTCCGGACGTCTCCATCCGTCCGCGCTTGTTGTATCATCGCTACTTCATGCTGGCGGAAAATGTCTGGGCCTTTGATGATGAAACTCAGCAGGACATGCTGAAAGCCTACGCACGGCATTTCGCCGAGCACTTTGGCACGGATCGAATTTCACTCAGTCGGCTCAGCCACGAACCATCGTCGATCCTGCGCTTGCAGGCGGGCGGAAAGCTGGATGACCCGGAGACGTTTCAGAAGGATGTGCTCGGGGAGTTCGATTTTTCTGTCGAACTCGATGCACCAGATTCCTCAGTGGCCCAAAGTTTCTGAGGCAGCACGGTTGTGACAGCGCAGCTCAAATCTCATCCGTTGGCAAGAGTCCTCGCGTCCGTCCGTCGCGTTGTGGATCAGGGCGCTGCGGAATGGCATCGATTCTGGTTTGATCCGCTCGATCCATTGATGCTCGGCGTAATTCGGCTGCTGACGGGCTGGATGCTGTTCTACAATCTGCTGGTCTGGTCGCTGCAACTGGAAACATTCTTCGGACGCAACGGGCTGCAGCCTCTTGAATCCGTGAAGCGGTTGTATGAGTCACGCTTCGTGTTTTCGTTCTGGCTGTGGATCGATGATCAGTATCTGTGGCCCGTTCACATCGCTTGCCTGGTTGTGGCTGCGTTGTTCTGCATGGGCGCAGCCACGCGCGTGACTTCGATTCTGGCGTTTCTGATCACGATTTCGTATTCGCAGCGTGTGCCTGTCGCCAACTTTGGATTTGATCAGATCCTCGGCATGATGTGTTTGTATCTGGCGCTGTCCCCCTGTGGCGCGGCAATGTCTGCGGACAGTCTGATTCGCAAGTGGTGGCAGCGACGGAAGGGTCTGGATCAGGCTCCCGCCCCTGTCCGGTTTGCGTCAGCCCGGATGGCAAGTCGTCTGATCCAGTTGCACCTGTGCGCAATTTATTTCTGGTCGGGATTCTCCAAGTTGAAGGGGCCCACCTGGTGGACCGGCGAAGCCATGTGGAATGTCATCGCGAACCAGGAATACCAGACCATTGATCTCACCTGGATGGCATGGACACCGTGGCTGCCGTTCCTGATTGCCCATGTCACAATCGCGTGGGAGGCATTTTTTATTGTCCTCGTCTGGAATCGTCGGCTGCGGCCGTTCGTACTGGCAATGGGGACCGCGATGCACTTCGGAATCGGTGCGTTCCTTGGAATGTGGACCTTTGGACTCATCATGACATTTGCATACCTGTCGTTTGCCGATCCGGACATCTGGCGGACTCGAATTGCTCGGCTCAGCAGTCGTTTTTATCGCCGTGAATCAACAGCGTATGCGGTCAGTGACGTATGCTCGACAGTGGTGCCTTCCGCAGAGATCCTGGTTGAGAATCTGCAAACTGCGACGTTGCTCAATTCAACCGTGACGCCGTTAGCCACCATGGTGCCGGTGTGCTCGAAAGATACTCCATCGTTTCCGGTTGCCGCAACGACGCGATGCGTGCTGGTGATTGCGACTGACTCACAACACCGCGCCGCGCTGCGGGAACATTTTCGTGGCCATGAACTCGATTGTCGCGCGGTGGACAGTGGTGAGCGAGCGATGCATCTGCTGCAACGCCAGCAATATTCTGCGATTGTGATTCACGGCAGCGGGTATTACCGAACGGACCTGTTAAGCCTGGTGTCTGATGTACTCGATTATGGCAATGTACCTGTACTCGTCCTGCTGGCGGGTAGTCAGGATTCGCTGAAAACACACTTCGACCAGATGCTGACCGTGCAATATCAATCGCTTCCGGCATCGCTTCGTGAAATTCGCAGCAGCCTGGAATTACTCCTGGCTCAATGTGGGAATCCGGTCGATGAGTAACACTGTCATGAGTACACCCTGTTACGGTGAAACGCCAACTATGAAACCATTCAACGCATTAACCGTCAGAACCTGCCTTGCATTCGTCGCGTGCCTGATCCTGCTGGTCTCGTGCTGCGCAAAAGCACCTGATTCGCCGGAGGTGATGCTGGAACGAGCAAGGATACTGATGGATCGAGGCCAGGGGGCAGAAGCCATTCCTGTGCTCGACACCGTGCTGAAAGCCATGCCGCAGAATGCTGATGCGTACTATCAACGCGGCCTTGCGTATGAGAATCTCGACCTGCCCGAAAAGGCTCTGGCCGATTATGTCGCCTGTCTCAAACTGGACGATCTGCGCACTGATGCTCTCAACAACAAAGCCGTGCAGCTTGCCAAACTGAAGCGCTACGATGAAGCCATCGCCGCATTCACAGAGCTGGTCGATCTGGATCGGGAAGATTTCCTGGGATACCGCAATCGCGCACTCTGCCGATTTGATATGCACGATACTGCCGGCGCGCTGCTGGACTATGCAACGGCTCTGAAGCTGAATCCAGACGATTCATCTTCCTGGTTTCAGCGTGGCAACGTGTATCTGTCCATCGACAATCTGGACGCTGCAGAAAGTGATTTTTCCAGGTCACTGGAACTCGATCCGGAGTTTGCCAAAGCGTGGATGAATCGCGGTGTCGTGCGATATCGCAAGGGCCAAAAACCACTGGCGGCGGACGATCTGACGAGGGCTCAGGCACTGGACAGCAATATCGTTTTGCCCTCCATCGATTTCTTCAGTGACGCACAGCCCTCCGCTGCTGCCACAGCAGTCATGGCATCGTCGCCTTGGGACCGTTGCCGTCCGTTGATCGAAAAAGAATTGGCCGAACGAGGCTTTACCCAATTGGTCTTTGTGCGCGAGTTCCCTGATCTGCAGTGCGCGGAATTGACCGGTGACTTTGATGGCAAGCCGAACACCGTTCTTGTGACATGTCAGCAGAAAGGAAAATCGACCGTCACCCTGCCCTGCCCCGACTTGCGAACACTTGCGGGAGTCGAGCGCCCACCATGTGTACTGCTGGTATTGCAAGTGCCGGACAAAGACGGCAGCGCTCCTGCGGTCGCTCGGTTCGAACAGCAGTGGAATCCACAGGCTCAGAATGGTTCGCCCGTGATTATGGACTACGAACTTTGATTGGTGTGTTTCGCTCCGTGGTCCGGGTATAAACACACGGAGGGCTGACGCCCAGCCGCTCGCCGCTGCCTCATTTCTGGCCGCGTATAGAATAGTAAATCTGACAAGCTGGAAGCTTATCCCACTTCAATTCAACGCCTCGCTGGCGAGTACACGCTGAGCTGTTACAACACTTGTTTTCCGATCCATCCTGATCACTCCCCTGAAGAAAACAATCGTCCATGAATGCTCCGTCGATTTCGCAACTGCCCGTTGGATTTCAGGCATCCGGCTCCACCTGTGGCATCAAAGTCAGCGGCAAACCGGATCTTGCGTTATTTGTTTCCGATCGTGATGCGACCGCGACCGGGGTCTTTACCACGAACAAAGTTTGCGGTGCCCCGGTGATTGTGTCGAAGCAGCGCGTGCCATCGACGGTCGCTCGAGCCGTCATTATCAATTCGGGCAATTCGAATGCGGCCACCGGTGAACCCGGGATTCAGGACGCGATGCAGATGACCGCAGCTCTGGCTGAACAGCTTGGCTGCGATGCGAGATCGGTCTTTGTGTGTTCGACGGGCGTGATCGGTGTGCCGTTGCCGATGCCCACGATCCTCAACGGCATTCCCCACGGCGTAAAATCGCTCGGCACATCGGACCAGCATTTTCTGGATGCCGCCACGGCGATGATGACGACCGACACGTTTCCCAAACTGACGTCGGTGGATGTCGTCGTGACTGGCGGCACTGTCCGAGTCTCCGGCGTCTGCAAAGGCGCGGCGATGATTGCGCCGAACATGGCCACGATGCTGTCGGTCGTGATGACGGACGCTGAACTCACACCCGAGCAGTGTGATTCGGCTCTGCGGTTCGGCGTCGATCGCACGTTCAACTGCATCAGCGTCGATGGTCACATGAGTACCAGCGATACCGTGTTGTTGCTGGCCAACGGAGCGGCGAGTGGATCACTTTCTGACGGTGACTTTGCCAAAGTCCGTGACGCGATTCAGCAGGTTTGCCAGAAACTGGCCACGGACATCATCCGCGATGCCGAAGGAGCGGATCATTTTATTACGATCGATGTCACCGGCCTTGAGACTCGGGACGCCGCCTATCGCATGGCGAAAGAGATTGCCGACAGTGCATTGGTGAAAACGGCGATCGCCGGCGGAGACCCGAACTGGGGCCGCATCGTCTCCGCCGCAGGCTACGCCCACGTCGATTTCGACACGGCTTTCGTTTCGCTGCACATCAACGGCACCGAAGTCTACCGGGCCGGCATCCCTTTCCCGTTCGATGCCTCCGCTCTCTCGAAGCAGCTCAAAGCCAACCGTGATGTGCGTATGGAACTCGCAATCTCCGGCGGCCCCTGCTCCGGCAAAGAATCCGTCCGTTTCTGGACGTCGGACTTGACGCAGGAATACGTGCGGTTGAATTCTGAGTACACGACGTAGTTGACCTGGCGCGTGCAGAGCGTTCTGTGCCAAAGGCACCAGATGTGAAAGCCCAGGGCAACGCCCTGGGTATTGTTCGTACGCACATCCACAGCCCTGAAAGGCAACGCCGTGAAGGATGTTCTTGAGGAGAAATCGTGCGATTCAACCCGGAACGGGTTTCACAACACAGCCTGGGGTCGCCGCGTTGCGGCGCACCCCAGGTACAAAAATCGAGATAGCCCCGAACCCCAACGGGGTTCCACAACGTTGGAACCTGAACGCAAGAATTGCATTTGCGATGTGGAACCCCGTTGGGGTTCAAAGGGGTTTGTGTTGTCTTTCCTGGGGTGCGCCGTTGTCACGGCGACCCCAGGCTTTGTTGTAAAACCCCTTTGGGGTTGAGTTTGCCCCGAATGAATGTGGCCCCGCAATATGCTGGAATCTGGCTGTATCAATCCTTCACTGCGTTGTCTGTAAGGGTGAAATTAGGCGATGCCCCAGGCTTCCACATCAAGCCGCGTTGCGGCAGAATCGCGGAGATTCTGACATGTCACGACTATTTCCCGGCCTCCTCACCAGCGACATCCGAGAAGTCCGACGCGATCTGGCACATCGGCAAAGCCACTTGCAGCTCGGCAATTCCAGCGGCAGTGGCTTTGGTGCGGCGAAGGTCGAGGGATTCGAGGTTTGTCAGACTGGCAAGGTGTTTGATGCCGGCGTCTGTCAAGCCGCTGCCCGCCAGCGACAGCCGTTTGACTTGCTGTAACTCGGCCAAATTTGTGGCAAGGAGATCGCCCAGCGTCGGGCAGCCGAGCGACAGGTCGATCAGCTCCGGCCGGTCGCGCAGGTAGGTCAGACCGCTACCGCGAATGTAGTTGTCGTCCAACACCAGCCGTTTTAATACCGGCAGCTTCGGCAGATTGGCCAGAGCAGCGTCGTTGAGTCCCGCGTTGACCAGGGTCAGTTCGGTCAACGCGGTTTGGTTTTCCAGCGTGGCCAACCCGTCGCCCGTAACGCTGTTATCGTCAAGCACCAACCGTTGAAGCGTTGGCAGCTTCGGCAAGATGGCCCAGCTTCCGTCGCGGGACTGGCCCCTCGCCAGCGACAAGTCCTGCAAGCCGTGGATGGAGGCGAGGAAATCGTAATTCAGGCCGGTAATCCCCGACAGGTCGACGCTCTCCAACTGGTCGAACTCGGGGAAGCGTAGCCAGGACATTTGCTCCGGCAGGTTACCCAGCGGTTTGGTGACACCGGCGAGCGAGACACGGCGGACCTGGAAGTAGTCGCCAGGCAAGTCGGCCGCGACCTGGATGGGGCGCGACTCCGCTTGTCCCGGCGTGCCGATCTCCACGGCTCCACCGAGGGCCAACACGCTTTCGGCCACGCCGCGATTCGGCTCGAACCAGTTGATTTGCGTCTGCGGCAGACCGCTCTTGATCTGCTCGTGCCCGTGAAGGGAAATCCGCGTATTGGACAGATTCAAGGTGACCAAGCCCGGCAGGCTTGCAAGAACGGAAAGGCTCGCATCGGTCAGCCTCGTATCTGCCAGTTCAAGATACATGAGTCCGCGGCAATTCTGGAAGTGAGCCAGACCTTCATCACTCACTTGAGTTCCCATCAGGTCAAGGCGAATGAGGTTCTTGCACTCCCGAAAGTGGGCCAGCCCCGCGTTGGTCACGGAAGTCCACCGCAGACAAAGCAACGTGAGGCCCTTGCAGTTACTGAAGTGGGCCAGTCCCAAATCGCTCACTGGTGTACTCGTCAGGCTTAGTTCCGTGAGGTTCTTGCAATCGTGGAACTGGGCCAGCCCTGAATCACTGACTTGCGTGTTGTCAAGTTTAAGCAATGTGAGGCTTTTGCACTCCGCAAAATGGGCCAGCCCAGCATCGGTGATCTGGGTGCCATCGAGCGTCAGTTGCGTGAGGTTCGGACAGTCCTTGAAATAGGCAAGCCCAGCATCGCTCACTTGCGTTCCGCTCAGCGATAGCGACGTAAGATTCTTGCAATCCTTGAAGTGGGCGAGCCCGTTGTCGCTCACCTTCGTAGCCGACAGGTCAAGGTGCGTGAGGTCTTTGCAGTCCTGGAAGTAGGCCAGCCCCGCATCGGTCACCGGGTTACTCTGTAGATTAAGGTGCGTAAGTTTCTTGCAATCCTTAAATTGGGCCAGCCCCGCATCGCTCACCCCTGTACGCAGTAGCTTAAGGTTCGTGAGGTTCCTGCAGTTTTTAAAGGTCGCCAGCCCGGCATCGCTAACTTGGCTGCTGTCCAGTTCAAGGTGCGTGAGGTTCTTGCAATTATTGAAGTAGGCCAGCCCCGCATCGCTAACCTGGGAATAGGACAGAGTAACGTTCGTGAGGTTCTTGCAATCTTGGAAAAGGGCCAGCCCAACGTCGCTCAACTTCTGGTAATTACCGTTTACAAGCACGACCGTGAGTTCGAACGCCCCCTGAGGCAGCTCGCCGACAGCGCCTAACGGCCGTCCCTGACCGTTCTCCTTGATCCAGATGGTGCCACCGATCGACAGCACCCACTCGGCGGCGCGGCGGTCGGGGTCGGTAGGGGGATCATTGGAAATATGAGATTTCAAATTTGAAATTTCAGATTCGGTATTTGAGATTTGAGATTTCGAATTTGAGATTTCAGACGGGGTCCCGGAGGGCTGACGCCCGCCGCGCGTCGGGTCGGGGCTGTTTTTAAAGCGGTTGAGCATCAGGATCGCGATGATCGCGACGGTGCCGATGATGCTGGCGGCGATGAGTCGGGGGCGATTCGATGTAGCCTTCACGCTCTGCGTGAAGTTAGCTGAGCGAGCAGTCGACGCCGTGGGCCGTAGGATGTCGTTCGGGGGATCGACGTCTTTCGCTGCTCGGCTTTCCTCACGCAGAGCGTGAGGGCTACTTTGAACACACGTTACTTTCCCGGCGTGCTGCAGTTCGGATTGGCAGCGGGCGAGTAGTTCGGCGAGTTCATTGGCGGTTTGATAGCGGTCGGCGGGCTGCTTGGAGTGCAGCTTCGAAATGATCGTACACAGCCAGTCGGGGACCTCGGGGATAATCTCCTGAATCGGGCGCGGTGTGTCTTCGGTGACGCGCTTCAGCACGGCCAGCGTTGAGGACGCTCGGAACGGCGGGCGGCCGCTGAGCATCTGATACAGTACGCTTCCGAAGCTAAACAGATCGGATCGCTGATCGATGTGATGGCTGTGAGCCTGC
>JAYTAK010001392.1:0-5468 GCA_043737515.1 Candidatus Kuenenia sp.
TTGCCGCTGGCGAATTCCTGGATTTCCTTGCTGATCCGGACGCTGCACCAGTCGTGACCACACATCGCACAGAAGTCGGTATCGACATCAAGGTCTTCGTCGTGATACGCACGAGCTGTATCGGGATCGAAGCTCAGATCAAAATGTTTTTGCCAGTTGAGCGCCGCGCGGGCTTTGGTGAGTTCATCATCGCGATCGCGAGTTCCGGGAATTCCCAACGCCACGTCTGCTGCGTGTGCCGCGATTTTGTAGGCCACGCACCCCTGTTTGACGTCGTCTTTTTTCGGCAGGCCCAGATGTTCCTTCGGCGTCACGTAGCACAACATGCTGGCTCCATGCCAGGCAGCATTTGTCGCACCGATGCAGCTGGTAATATGGTCGTAGCCTGGAAACATGTCCGTCACCAGCGGCCCAAGCACGTAGAACGGGGCCCCGTGACACAGCGTTCGCTGCAGCTTCATGTTGAATTCGATCTGATCGAGCGGCACATGTCCCGGTCCTTCGACCATGACCTGCACGCCTTTTCGCCATGCGCGTTCGGTGAGTTCTCCCAGTGTGGACAATTCGGCCAGTTGCGCGATATCCGTTGCATCGGCAAGTCCACCCGGACGCAGGCCGTCGCCGATGCTGAACGTCACATCATGCCGACGCATGACATCACAGATGTCTTCCCAATGCGAATACATCAGGTTCTGCTTGTCGTGGTGAATCATCCACTTGGCCAGCAGCGAACCACCACGGCTGACGATGCCGATCAGTCGATCGCGCACGTATTGCAGATGTTCGTGCAGCACTCCCGCGTGAATTGTGAAATAGTCAACTCCCTGACGCGCCTGATGCTCCAGTGTCTCAAGCACCATTTCCATGGTCAGGCTTTCAATTCGCCGACCAATGATCATTGAATAGATCGGGACCGTGCCGATCGGAACTGTGCTGTTACGTACGATGGCATCCCGACACGCATCCAGATCGCCGCCGGTGGAAAGATCCATCACCGTATCAGCTCCCCAGCGTTCCGCCCACTGAAGTTTTTCGACTTCTTCGTCAGTCCCGGATGAGACCGGTGATGCGCCCATGTTGGCGTTGATCTTGGTTCGCGACGCGCGGCCAATGCACATCGGTTCCAGTTGGTATTTCAGGTGCTGCTTGTTGGCTGGGATCACCATGCGCCCGGCGGCGACTTCGTCTCGAATCTGTTCCGCAGACAAATGTTGTTCTCGTTCGGCAACACGGTGCATTTCCGGTGTGGTGATGCCCAGTCGAGCAAACTCAAGCTGAGTACACGGTTCAAACTCCGCCGGAGCCTGCCAGGCGGCTGCGTGTTCATAGTTGTCTTCAAAGCCGGCACGCAGGGTCCAGTCGGCTGGCATAAAATCCCATGCCGTTTTATCCGATGGCTGTGGCATTCCGGGCGTGTCGGGTGACGAATACGTCAGGGCACCCTGCCGTCCGGCTGCGATTTTTGGCGCGCGGGCAAAACTGCCGGGAGTGGTGCCAGCGTGGCTGCTGCTGGGGTCTGACGCCACAATCTTTGGCAGAAACTCAGCAATTCGTTCGACGTGATTCAGGCTCATCAATTCTTCCCAAGGCGATACGCTTCGGCTCAATGCCATGCACAAAGTGTGCGGTTTGCACACGCGCTCGAATCGTACTCATCAGCCAGCAATTTGCAACGAGTTGTTCTGTGAAAGAGCAGAAAGGCCAATCCTGCGAGTCAAGTTTTCGCTGCGATGGCGGAACGAACATATGTAGGATGGACATTCATGTCCGTCGCATGGCCACGAAATGCCGTCGAAGCGAAGGTTAATGTGCCTTGACAGCCGTTCGACAATGCGACGGTGCTTGGCGAATACCTCGGACATGAATGTCCAAGCTACAGGAATCGCATTCCTGGGCTCCCACCTGAAACTGTGCCATCGACTGTCACGGCTGTGGGGAGAGACGACAATCAAGCGACGTCTCATTACAATGTCGCCGTCCATCACGGCTCCCGCAGTTCCTTTTTCGCCCCCCATCCAACCACGCAGAGCACATTCGATGAATTCATCCACTCGACTCATCCTGGTCCTGGTCGCATCAATTCGGATCGGAACATCCGACGCGGTCTGCCTCGCTGACGAGGCGCTCAACACCCTCAGCGAAGCGGAAAAACGCGGCGGCTGGAAACTGTTGTTCGATGGCAAAACCACCGAAGGCTGGCGCAGCTATCGTGGTGAGAAAATGAGCGACGGCTGGGCCGTGAAGGACGGTGTGCTTGACCGCGTCAGCAAAGCGGCTGGTGATATTGTCACCACGGAAGAATGCGAGAACTTTGAACTGTCACTGGAATACCGGATCTCGAAGGGCGGCAACAGTGGCATCATGTTTCATGTGACCGAAGATCAGCCGCAGCCATGGCACAGCGGGCCGGAGGTACAGATCCAGGACAATGTGGACGGCCACGATCCGCAAAAATCCGGTTGGTTGTATCAACTCTACAAACCCGTCAAACCCGCCTGGGCGACACAATTTGAAAACCAGGTCGGATTCAAAGGCAGCGACATGGATGATGCCACTCGACCAGCCGGGGAATGGAACCTCGTCTACCTGCGAATCTCGCCTCGACAATGTGAAGTCGCGATCAACGGCGTCAGTTACTTTTACTTCCATAAAGGTGACGAAGAGTGGAATCAGCGCGTTGCCGCCAGCAAGTTCGCCGCCTTTCCTCTGTTCGGCAAGGCAAAGAAAGGGCACATCTGTTTGCAGGACCACGGCGATCCGGTGGCCTATCGGAATATCAAGATTCGAGTACTCTCGAAAGATGGCGGAGTCGTTGATCCGGTCGATGGCCAGTTGCCCCTGAAAGGTGTCGTAGCCTTTCCTGATTTGCAATGGGAAGATTTTGAAGGTGCCGACGAAAACGGCAGACTCACGACTCTCAGGCCGCTGGTGTTGACTCATGCCGACGATGGCAGCAATCGGAATTTTGTGGCCACGCAGCGAGGTTCCATTTACGTCTTCCAGAACGATCCGCACGCGCAACTGGCGACACTGTTTATGGATATCAGCGATCGAGTCCAGGACTTTGCCAAGGACAATGAAGAAGGCATGCTGGGATTCGCATTTCATCCCAGCTATAAAACGAATGGCCAGTTTTATGTGTATTACAGTTCGTCAGCCGAACCACGCACGTCGATCGTATCGCGCTTCAACGTATCGATCGACGATCCGAATCGTGCTGACCCGGCCAGCGAACAGATCGTCATGAAGATTCCTCAACCGTTTTCCAACCACAACGGTGGTTCGATCGCATTTGGGCACGATGGATTTCTGTACATCGCACTCGGCGACGGCGGCGGCCGCAACGATCCGCTGGGGCATGGCCAGAACCTCGAAACCTGGATGGGCTCTCTGCTCCGCATTGACGTTGATCGCCAGCAGGACGGAAAGAACTACGCCATTCCGGCGGACAACCCGTTTCTGCAGCGTGAGGGTGCTCAACCGGAAATCTACGCTTACGGATTCCGCAACATCTGGCGACTGAGCGTCGATCGCAAGACCGGGGAACTCTGGGCCGCTGACGTCGGGCAGGATTTCTGGGAGGAAATCAACATCGTGAAACCGGGCGGCAACTACGGCTGGAGCATTCGCGAGGCATCCTATCCCTTCAACAACAAGTCATTCGAACCGGCTGATCCACCGCTCGCACCCATCTGGGAATACGACCATCAGCTTGGCAAGTCGATCACCGGCGGGTTCGTCTATCGCGGCCCGCGACTGCCCGAACTGGAGGGCTTGTACTTGTACGCCGACTTCATCAGCGGCAAGATCTGGGCTCTGAAATATGACGAGGCCCTCGGCAAGGTCACCAGCAACATGGGTATTGCCACCACCGGAATTCCGGTACTTGCGTTCGGTGAGGACGAAGCCGGGGATGTGTATTACATGCTGGAGACTGTCGATGGAAAAGGGATCTATCGTTTCGATCGGGTGCAATAGGGATCGCTTTTTGCGATTCGTCCACATGCCGCGTCACTTTTGCTCTGATCGATCGGGTGGCCGGGGCTGGACTGAGCGGAGCGAAGGAAGCCCCGGAGTTTCGGGCTAGCGCCCTCCAACCCCGGCCACAACCAGTTGCTGACTGGCGATTTTGCAGGCGCGTGGTCCGGGGTTTCGGGCTAGCGCCCTCCAACCCCGGCCACCCTTCCATCGATTGGTGACAGAGCACTAGAAATTGAACGCCTCTCCCATGCACAGAATCGCATTGACAACGATCGCGACGAGTGCCACCGCAGCGAAAATTCGACTCTGGTATTTGAGAGTGCGGTTGCCGAGCCGGAACATGGCAACGCTGCTCGCGACAAGCGCAAGAACCCACACCAGCACGAACAAACCTAACACGTCTTCAGGCCACAACCACGGACGCACGCCCGTCCAGTTTCGTCGCACATGAGCCTCCACTGACCGCGCATGCAGATAGGACAAGGCGTTGAATGTGACCAACACGATGGCTGCGGCTGGAAGTGAAGCGGCGGTCAAAAACGAACGACGACCGGCTTGAAATGAGCTGGTGCGTTCTTCAGCATCCGGATCGTTGAGAGGATTCATTTCACTACCGATCCACAGCACGGCCAAGAGACTGTTTGGCGACAGAACGTCAGCGGTAGCCCGGCGGCGGCCAAGGACCATTGATTTCACAACACGTTCGATCCGCCGCTCACGTTCACCGATTTGTTATTCCCCTTTGGGTTCTGGCAGGATTTGAAATTTGTTCCAGTCTCGCAGATCGAGTTGGTAAATCGGAGTCTGATCTTCGCCGTCGGGGAATTCCGTGTATATCTTTATTCTTCCTGATGCCTTGATGGACCGACCGACGAACCTATCGTCAGGCGCGACGCATGCAAAACGGTGAAGAACATCCGCGAGTTCACCTTTCGCGTAGACGCTTAAGTATGGAGCCTTCTTCATGCCATCGTAGTGGAGCAACACGTGTGGAAACGTACCTTCACGCTCGCCGGCGATGAGTTGAGTGTCAGCGATTTTGAAGATCATCGTTACTTCTTTCCCATCATGTTCCGGTCCAAGATCCGCTAGCGCGACAACGGCAGTGGAGGAGTTTTTCGACGGCTCATCGGCGCGCAGTGTTGGTGCGCCGACAAGTGCACCAATTACAATCAACAAGCGGCTTATGTCGGTCGAATTCATTGGGGACTCCACGGCTTGGGGAAAAACATGTTTTAGACAGAATCCGAAGGGTCTGCAGAATTGCTGAGCTTGGTTTCAGTGTGGATCAGTCTGTGTATTTCATGACCGCTTTGCAAGAGACCATTGCGAGCCGACGGAGGATACCTGGCGATATTTTTGTGGCGAACAGTATGCGGCACGACGTTGAGGATGGCACATTCGTTTAACCTTATTTTCCGCACCCCCTTGCGGAGCGAGATTTGTGGGGTATTTCGGGGTATTTCGGGGGTTTGAATTATTTCATG
>JAYTAK010001393.1:0-5463 GCA_043737515.1 Candidatus Kuenenia sp.
CGCGTCACGATCGTGGCAAGTTCTTCGTCGGTGTAAAAATCCAGATGTTCACGGTTGACGAAGCGATCACGCAGCGGCGCTGTCAACATGCCGCTGCGAGTCGTAGCACCGATGAGTGTGAACGGCTGCAGTTTCATGTTAATTGTGCGGGCGTTGAGTCCATCGCCCAGGGTGATATCGACTCGAAAATCTTCCATCGCCGGATAGATAAATTCTTCGACTGCCGGTGGCATGCGATGGATTTCATCAATGAACAGCACGCTGCCATAACCTGCGTTGGTCAAGTACGGCAGCAGATCCTTCGGCGCGCTGAGCGACGGGCCGGCCGTGATCTGTAACTCAGTTCCCAGTTCACGCGGGATGACGGTGGCGAGCGTTGTCTTGCCCAGTCCCGGCGGGCCGTCCAGCAAGAGATGCCCGAGTGGTTCCTTCCGTCGCTTTGTCGCTTCGAGCAGAATTCGGAGACGTTCGACGACTGCCTTCTGTCCGACGACATCTTCCAGTCGGGACGGTCGCAGCTCGTCGTCAAACCGCTGCTGATCCGGATCGTCACCGTCACTGCCTGGGTCGCGCGTACTGTCTCCCCGTGATCCAATGCTATTTGTTGCGACATCGGAAGCCGACGGTTCGTCCCGGACAGCATCGTCGTTTCGGATCGTGGTCTTCCTTGCCATTGGTTCTTGATTTCTTACTTGTTGTTCGCGTCATCCGGCTTTTCCGGTGATTGTTCTGTTGGCTTCAGTTCCGTCGGTGCAGCGTCTCCGAGTTTTGACTTCAAACGTTCAATAACCTTGCTGTCGGGTCTAACTGAATCCTGTTCGACCTTCAGTGACTGAGACCACAGATCATTGGCTTCTTTTGTCTGCTGCAGAGCCTGATGTACGTCGCCCTGATGTTCCAGCAGTGTCGCATCTCGATAGTCCGGATCGCCATTGGCTTTCTTCAACGGCTCCAGCGCTTCCTCATTCTTCCCCAGCTTGAACAGAACCCAACCGAGGCTGTCCAGATAGGCAGGATTGTCGGGTTGATCTGCGACGGCGATCCGTATCATCTGCTCTGCTTTCTCAAGTTCTTTGCCCTGATCGGCGTACAGATACCCAAGATCATTGTTAACACCAGGATCCGTCGGATCTTCGGCATAGATATCTTCCAGAACTTTCTGTCCCTGGCTCATATCTCCGCTCTGCACGTAGGCATTGGAAAGGCCCATGCGCACCAGTCGCAGAGTCTCCGTATTCGCTGTCGGACTCTCCGTTGCCAGCAGATACTGCTTGATCGCCTCATCCCATTTTTCCTGGCGCGCGTAAATGCTTGCCAGTCGGATGCGGGTATCAACCAGCAACTCCGAATCTTCGGCAAGTCCCAGCAACGACTTCTCAAGCAGCTTTTCGGCCACTTCCAGTTTTCCATCCATGGCTTCGACCATCGCCAGACGGGCCAACAACTGTGGTTCATCCGGCAACATCCCCAGTGCTTCCCGGAGTGCTTGTCTGGCAGCACTGAGATCTTCGATCGAAGCATAAGCACCGGAAATGCGAAACAGCGTGTTGACGCGAACGCCGTCTTCTATGCCTGGAATTGCCAGCAGTTGTTCGAATATCTTTGCCGCCATGGCATATTCACTGAGAGTCAACTGACTCAGGCCGTATTTCTCCAGCACCATTTCAAGCAGTCCTCGGTCGGGATTCAGCTCTAATGCGGCCTTCAGCAAGGCTGATTCTTCCTTCGGCTGCTTGAGTGCTTCGGCGATCAGAGCACAGAAGTAGGGGACCAGTGGATGCAGGTCACCCGGTTTTTCGTCGTATATGGTCTGACAGGTGCTGACGATATTTTTTGCGAATTCGTCGCTGGTCGTAATGCTTACGACCAGCGGAACCAGTTCTTCAATGCGAATCCGTGACCGCGCTGCACGGTTGACTGTCGCGATGAGTTCATTGCTGTCCTGTTTGGTCACCGCCACACGAATCAGTCCAAGGTAGGCATCTGCCTCTCCAGTTGAATCGAGAATTGCCTGGTAGACGGCACTGGCTTCGGAGGATTTGCCCTGATCCAGCAGCACCTGACCAAGGAACATCCTGACGCCAGTCGCATCCGGCGTGTTTTCGCTGAGTTCGTTCAGCCGCGATGTCAGTGAATCCGATCGGTTTGTGGCGCCATACAGGTCGAGCAGAATCTGAAGCGATTCTTTATTGCGACGACCGCTGTCGAAGTACAGATCAAGATTTTTCTCGCAGTCTTCCAGTTTGTCCTTTAGAAAATACGCCCGCGCCAGTAGCAGGTTGTATTCGCCAGGCTGATCCTTTTCCATGCGACCCAGAGCTTCAAATGCCTGAATCGCTTTATCGTGGCGTCCAACTTCCAGCAGTACGCGCCCCACGGTTTCGTAACTTGTCGGACGATTTTTCACCATCGCCTGATGCTCGCGGTCTGTCAGTTCAAAAGCCTCCGGTCGTTCGAGAGCATCCAGCAATACTTCGTAGCTGTCGGCAGCATCTTTCAGGTTGCGAGTTGCCAGGAATACCGCAGCGCGCACCTGATGGACCTGCACGAACTCCGGTGAATTCCGTTTGAGCGTTTTGGATTCCAGTGCTTCATTCAGCAATGTGATCGATTTTTCAACACGCTGAGTCGTGGCATAGAACACAGCCATCTGCAGCCGCATTTCGACATCGTTCGGATCCAGCCCGATTGCTTTCTCTGCCGTTTTGATACCTTCTTCCATGCGGCCCAGTCGCAGCAGAACCATCGACAGCGCTCGCAGGGGAACGGCAGATTGTGGTGATGCTTCAGCGGCTTTTTCGAAAGCGTCCGCCGCAGGCTGCAGATCACCACGCTTCATGGCCTTCTGACCGGCCATGTACCAGGCCAGCGCGTCCTTGTTGGCGGGATCAAGCGCCTGACTTTCGTCCCGCAACTGATTTCCGTCGGCTTTCAGTTCATCGAGCGCTGCATCGGGAGAATCTTTTTCATCGGTTGCTGGTTCGTCCGGCTTTGCCTGCGCGGCGTTCGCGATGTGTTGAACAGTAAGACACTCCGCAACGAGTACGCAGAAGAGGACCAGAGCGGTCCGGTGCCACGATTTTGGATCAAAAGGCTTCATTTTCAGTCTCACCGAAAACATTAAGCAGGAATACAAAACTGAGCGACACGGCACCGGCGACCGCTGATTCGGGAAGAACCCGCAGCAATCTCCACCTGTTGCCGACACCAAATTCGCCCATTGCGCATTATTGATCCGCGCAGACATTCTGTCGAGTTCGGTTCAGCGAACACAGAATAAGTCCCATTCCAAGAATCGTGCAATGGCCGCTGTGCAGAATATCGGGCAACGATGGTAACCCTCAATGCGTGTCGCACACCGAGCCTATTTCTTCTTCCCGGGCTTTGCAGTGAGCTTCTTGCTGGATGAACCTGGTTTTCCGGCTATCGGCGCTGCGGTCTTTTTTTCGGCTGATTTAGTGGTTTTGGGTTTTGGCAGAGGCTTTGCGTCTGATTTCGCTGCTGTCGGGGCTTTTGGCTTTGGGACCGGCTTCGCGACTTTCGTGGAGGCAGACACGGCAGGCTTTGTTGCGGGTGTTGACTTCCCGGACGGAGCTGCGGCCTTAGTGGCTGCCACGGGTTTTGCAGGTGCCACGGGTTTTGCAGGTGTGACTTGTTTGGTCGGAGCCGCCGTTGGCTTCTTACCTGTTTCAACTTTTTCCGGCTTGGGGATTTCTTTCGCGGCGGGGGGCTTGTTTGGTTTTCTTTTTGGCGGCAGTTGCAATTCTGCAAAACGATCCATCACATCCGCCATGCTCTGTTCCGTGTCGGCATGATCGACAAATCGAGGGACAAATTTAGGATCTGTCGCAAGACATCGCAGCAGATAGCAGAATTCAGACACTTCAGATTTCTTCAGACCGCCCTTCAGATATTCTGATCCTTCATGCAGATCAGCGGTCTCTGGAACGAGCCCCAACCATTTTGCGGCCGTCAGCATGGATTCGTCCAGACACACGATGTGGCTGCCAAGGATTTCGTGCAGCACAAAATCACGGATAAACGGCGTGACTTCGGTCATCTTTTTCAGCGTCTTGACAGCCTGCTCCATTGTCTGGCGTCGAAGTTTCTCGAAATCGTACGAATAGGTCGATTCGAAAATGGATCGCAGGATGGACCGGATGCGCAGACCCTTCCAGTCCGCCTTGTTGAGAGGTGAGAGCACCAGTTCAAGTTCGTTAACGGAGCTGACACGAATTTCGTTCAGATCAAAGAACGACGCAATCAGTTTCTTCAGACCAGCTTCGGCCGGTGCCCACGGATTATCTTCCAGGCAGGCCGCAAAGAGCATCGTTTCAATGACCGGCAATTCGATCTTCGGAACGGACTTGCCGTACATCTTGTGAAGCGCTGTTACAAATCTGCGACAGACCTGCGACTTGTCTGCCGCTTTGGTGGCCTTGGTCGTTACCATTGTGGTTTCCTGCTGTACTTAATCGACAAGTCCAGAAAATAGAGTCTGGACAAGGCCCCCTGATTCTCTGACTTTTCAGACGCCCGGCGGATTACAGATCCTGATAACCCGAATCGCCCGCAGATGGTTCCTCCGCATGTTCCATCGTTCCACTGGATACGTCGTTATCCGTATCTTCAGGGGGCAGGACATCACGAAGAATAGCGGACGTCTGAACAGACTTCAAAACCGTGTCATCCAGAACAAAACGCAGTTCCGGAGTGTATCGACTCTTAATATATTCCGCGACTTTCGACTGCAAGTATCCTTTAGCGGAAGTCAGACCGTGCATCGTCAGTGCTGCAGTTTTTTCATCGCCCATGACGGAGATCCGCACTGCCGCGTATCGCAGATCAGGGCTGACATCCGCTCCAAGGACCGTGACATTCTTGATACGAGGATCGCGCAGTTCAAACAGAATTGCTGTGCTGACGACTTCGCGGATCATTGAGGCGACTCGAGCCGTGCGACGTGTTGACATTGAGTTTTATTCCTGAAGGGTGAGCCGACTCAGACACGAAATCCTGTTCCAGGGTTCAGGCTGCCGCATTAACGCTGCGTTTCGGCGACGAACGGCGCTGGCAACCCGACCTTGAGGGATTACAGCGTCCTTGCAATTTCGTCGATTCGAAATGCCTCGAACAGATCTCCTTCTTTAATATCGTTGAACCCATCCAGCCGAATCCCGCATTCCATCCCGTCGCGAACTTCCTTCGCATCGTCTTTTTCACGCTTCAGAGAACCGATCCGATAGTCGTTCATCACTTTCTGGTCGCGAATCAAATGCACTCGGCCATCGCGAGATATAGTGCCGTTCAGCACACGACATCCCGCAATCGTACCGAAACGACTGATACTGAAGGTCCGCAGCACGATCGCTCGACCGGTGGAGACTTCCACCCGTTCCGGACGCAGCAGACCCTGCAATGCCAGCTTAATATGATCCGTGACTTCGTAGATGATATTGTAAC
>JAYTAK010001394.1:0-5458 GCA_043737515.1 Candidatus Kuenenia sp.
CTCATTTCCGACCGCGCGGAGTAGAGCCTGCCGGAACTGCGCTTCGCTTGGTCCGGCCTACCCCAAAATCAAGCTCTGACGTCGCGCTAACTGCCGGCCCGTGTAATCACCGGGAAGTTGTGCCGTTCGCCGCGACCTTTGAGCGGATAATCTTTCCGCAGTGGAAATGCCGCGAACTCTTCAGGCATCAGGATGCGACGCAGATCCGGATGGCCGTCAAAGACGATTCCGAACATGTCGAACACTTCACGCTCCATCCAGTCCGCCCCGCGCCAGAGCGAATAGACGGACGGCAATGCGGGATCGGGAAGGTTCACGACCGTTCGGACAATCAGCCGCTCGCCACCAAACACATCCAGCAGCATGTAAACGACGCCGAATCGATCTGTCGCACCTTCGTATTCCAGATAATCCACGGCGGTCATATCGATCAGGGTGTTGAAACCGTGATCAGACTTCAGGCAGCTCAGAAGTTCAAACAGCTTCGTGGCGGGCACATCAATGCGGCGATTGTCGCGAAAAGTGCTCTCGACCAGTTCGGTCCCGAACCGCTGCTGCAAGACGGAGAGTTCAACCATGATTGCCAGCTCCTCGCTTCATCCCAGCCGACGTCATCGCCGCCGAGAAGCCGCCGAGCTGCACCAGATTTGCGTCCTGAATCCGGTAGCGTTCTTCGGATTCGAATGGTTCCGGCCCCATCGGCGTATCACGCGCCATGAATTCTTTACCCATGACGGTCCCGGTGCGGCGAACCTTGGCCTGCATTTCAATGACTGCGGCGAGCAATTGTTCAGGACGCGGCGGACAGCCGGGAACGTACATATCGACAGGAATAAATCGATCCACGCCCTGGACGACGGCGTAGGTATCGAACACACCGCCTGAGCACGCACAGGCTCCCATGGAAATGCACCACTTCGGTTCGGGCATCTGCAACCAGATGCGCTGTAGCACCGGCAGCATTTTCATCACAACTCGACCAGCCACGATCAGCAGATCGCACTGGCGTGGGCTGAAGCGCATGACTTCCGCACCGAATCGGGCGAGGTCATGTCGTGATGCCGCAGTCGCCATCAGTTCGATGCCGCAGCAGGCTGTCGCGAAAGGCATGGGCCACAAACTGTTGGAACGAGCCCAGCTGGCCGCTGCATCCAGCTTTGTCATAAAGATATTTTCGGGGAGACCTACCGCCATCGAAACACTCCCTTTCGCCATGCATAAACCCACGCCAGTGCCAGAGTTGCCATGAAAACAAGCATGACTCCAAACACGGTATCGCGAAGTTCAGGCGGAATTCCAAATTCACTATAGGCGCTGACCGCCCACGGGTACAAAAACAGCAGTTCCACGTCGAAGACGAGAAACAGAATCGCCACAAGATAAAACCGCACGTCAAACGGCTGCCGCGCGTCACCGACCGGGTCCATGCCCGATTCGTACGGCATATCCTTGACGGGCGTGTGTTTGCGCGGACCCAACATGTGGGCCAGCAGCAGGTTGGTAATCACAAACCCAACCAGAATCGCCCCGTAGACAAAAAGCGGCGGAAGATTTGGAAGATCCACAAAACACCCTTATTCGCAGGTCCTTCCTGCCGGGAAGGACGTCCATGCTGTATGCACCATTCCGCTCACGGAGAGAACATTTCGACCGCAGGCACCGTGGGATACGTCCAAACACAGGTGGAATCAAGTCCAACGCTCGCCGTGGATGGAATCATCTCGGTTTCGGAAATCGCGGCCGAGGCGAGCGGCATGCGTCAGCTTGCCGGTACAAAAACGAGGTACCGGAGGGCTCACGCCGCTCCGCTCGCCGGACCCATTTCTGGCCGCGCGAATTATAGAACCCGTGATTTTAAGAAAAAACACACTAAGATCGCTGGGCAACCGCGGAATTGTCTTCAGCCGCAGCTTCAGGCGATTGACCTCCCCCGTCGCAAGTGCCAACACAGCGGATTCCATTCCCAGCGCCGCTACAAAGTGCGACGAATCTCTATGCCGCGCGGCGAAGCGAAGACTGTAACGGTTTTGGCGCGTCAACGATCTTGCGGAACACAGAAACGTTCAACGGATTGAGCAGCAGCAGCAACACCAGGGATGTGATCGCAAACTCCGTGATTTCACCGCGCTTTGAGGCGGGACTGGTTTCAACGAGCAGCACGATGGACAGGATCGCCAACGTGTGCTGGATCCGTGGTATCGGAACTGCCAGACGGTTCAGCAGTCCGCTAATTGACGGGGATCTTCGAAAAATTAAGGGAAACAGTGTCAGGTAACAGGCCAATCCGGCAGCGAGAATTTTACCGAAGATCAGTTTGTTTACGCTTGTTCCGCCGATGACCAGATTATGGAGATTCGTCTCCTTTTGAGCATTCGCTTCTGCAAGAAACTCTGGCGTTTCAATGCCCAAAACTCGTTGTCCCCAACTGATTTCTTCACCCATGCCAAAGAACATTACTCCCCCGTAGATCGCGGTACACCACAAGAACAGGGCTGGATGTGACTTTTTCAGTGACCAGCATCTCTGCCAGCAAAGCACTGCCCCTGAAAACAGAGCGAGAACAGTCAGCCACTCGAGAAATCCATCTTCCCTCGCCATCCAATGAAACGTGAATGCCTCATTGCTGATGGCTCGGGAAATCGCATAGGCGATCACTGCGATGCCGGAAATAAGTGGAATTGCAATTCGTTCCAGTTTTGACATGAGTACATCCTTGCTGATCAGGAAAGTAGATTCGCGGACGTTCTCCGAATTCTTCTGAAACGCATTCCAGACCAATTGAAACGCCGCAGCCAGGCATAACCAGGGATCAATGAGATAATCCCAGAGGTTTGGAGATTCGAGCAGTCTTAGCTGGTGGACCAGGACTGCCGCTGCCAAACAGATTGCCAGGGTCTTATGTTTGCAGATGAGAGCGATCCCAGACAACCCCAAAACACACCACGCCATCGAATTGAGATAGCCAATGGCATAGGTGTCCGCGTCAGTGAATCCCATGGCGGACGGATAAATAAGGGCTCCGCAAACAACCCAGAAGAGGTTCGCGTTTCTGCGATGTCGGGGACAATGCGGTTGCGCAAAGCCCCAGGCGACCAGAAGTTCAAGCAGCAGCAATTTGAAAATGGGAACGCTGAGAGTTCCCGTATGTGCCAGCATGAATCCGGAGAAATCTGATTCGTGCAGTGGCCAGAACCCAATAACAAGCAGAATCAGCACGCAGATCATACCGAACGGCAGATTCCACCGCTGCTTTCGCAGCGGTAACAACAGATAGGCAATCACCAGCGCAAAGGAAAAATGGGACCAGGCCCAGAGTGCGGGGCTCATAATTCATGCTCCAGCCACTCTTCGTCGAATTCCAAATACCGCATTCTCGTTCGATTCCACGTATAGATCAGGTGATATTGCCCTGACGCACCTCGGATCAGATATGGATAGGAAAACTCGTCAGGAGCGTCGCTGTCCTCCACATGCCGAACCAGTTTCCAGTTTACGCCATCGGCGGATGTTGCCAGAGAGAGTCGATGCCGTCCGGAATCGATGGGATTGCACACCATCAGAAATCCTCCGTTGTGCCGTCGGATGACAGCGATCGCAGAATTCGGATTTGGAACCTGACTGGTTTCTAGGCGACCACATTCGGAACTCAGAACATTGGGCATGCGGCACATGAGCACCGCGCTATCGGCGTGACCGGACTGCCTGAAAAATGCGATTGATTCTGTCCGATCCAGCGGCACAATCCACGGTTGAATGGCTCCCTGAACTGCAGTCAGGCGAATCTTTGATTCCAGATTCCCATCAGGGTCGAGAATCAGCGCCTCTCCAAACTTTCCGACGAATTCGTGGTAAACCGGCAATACCACATGCCCGGATTCGCATTCGATCGGGCATCCTTTCACCAGCGTGCTGACGTTAAGAAACGGGGATGTGACAAGTCGCTTCGCCTTCGACCACGATTCGCCAGCGTCGTCTGAGTATCTGACCGTGATGCTGCTGCCCGACCATCCGCCAAATGAAGCAGTTACATAGAACAGCCATATTCGGTCTCGAGAATCCGCAAACAGGATCGGATTGCCAATCTTCGCGATGTAGCGATGCAGATCTTCGGTTGTCTGCTCCCGTGACGCAATTGTCGTCGGTGGCGACCATTCTGCGGCATCCGGGTCGCGTCTGGAGAGATAGATCCTGACGTCGCCAGCACCCTCGCGCATACCGCCAAACCACGCCGCCAGCAATTGACCGTCCTGCAGTCTTGTAATCGTTCCGGAGTGGACAGATGGCGGACCTTCTGGCGGTCGAACGAAACTCAATTCCGGCTCCGCGACCGCCTTTTGGCCCGCATTCGTGCTCGCCTTCTGGCCCTCGCTTGTTGCCAGTTCCGCTTCGGAAAACCGGAGTGTCGCAGATTCGCTGACCTCGGTGAGAAGCAAGCCTGAGCAGGTCAAAACCAAAACGCCCCAGGCAATCGATGAACCATCAACCTTCATGTATACCTCGCGCGGGCCGGAATAACGTGTAGCCGGATTCGTGAGAATTCGGAGGCGGAACAGTGAAAACTCAGAGGCGGACTCTTATCCAGATCGAAGTCTCACGACTTCGGCTCCAGGAAAAGGTCACACTTAGACCCGCGCGGAGCACAAATTGAACTTATGTTCACTATTCACTGCACTGTGTCAGAGCGGCGATGATGTACGTTAATTCAGCGGTTGGAACAATCTCAAAGTCAACCGTGACTTGAACCAACTCGCTGCGACAGTAGCAGGCACTTTCCAAGTGCCGTAGCCTTTAGAAACGTGCGAGACAGCGGACGGCACTCGGAGTGTGCCTGCTACTTTCGAGGTAAAACGAATGCCATTGGACGCCGCCTAAACCTCGGGGCTTCCTTCGCTTCGCTCAGTCCAGCCCCGGCCACCCGTTCCATCAACGCACAACTGACGGAGTACTACCTCAAAAACTGGCGTTGACCTGAATTGGCAAATCTTGGGAGACTGCGTTCCATTATAAATGTAGTAGATCGTCCATCTGCTGGACCAACAGTCCCGGACGCAGTGCCACGATCGACCAACCAGTTATTGACGATGCGCAATCTGTAGGGTGTGACAAGCAACGCGCAGGCACACCGAATTCCAGACATGGTGTGCCTGCGCTGCCGCTTGTCACACCCTACAAAGTCACAAACTGGCCAGCCCAACACGCAGTGCATCTCCACCTGAAAGCCTCAAATGAGCGACAGCGTTCAAAACGTTTCCGATGCAAATACGGGCGGAAAATCCCCGGTACGCCGCTCACCTCGAATTTCTTTTGCTGGACGATACGCGGTCCTGCTGGAAATCTGTGCCACGATCGTGATCTGCTTTACGGTCCTGCGTCTGGCGATGCTGTTGTGGTTCAGTGAACCATCAGAACTCAGCATTTCAGAATGGACAATGGTCTTTCTTACGGGCTTGAGATTTGA
>JAYTAK010001395.1:0-5457 GCA_043737515.1 Candidatus Kuenenia sp.
GTGTACTACAAAGGCAATACGTTGTCTGTTTCATTGTCGCGAACCGACTATGAACGCATGACGGCCGATTTATTACAGCGCACGAAAGACACTACTGAACTGGTACTGCAGCAGGCCGGTGTGACACCGGAGATGCTGGACGAACTCGTATTGGTCGGCGGTTCGACCTACATGCCGGTGGTCGAACAGATGTTGCGTGAAGTGTGCCGGAAAGAGCCGTCACGAGCTTTGGCACCTGAGCGAGCGGTGGCAGAAGGTGCGGCAATTCATGCGGCGATACTGCAGGCTCGAAATGGCATCAATACTGGCGGTGTTCTGGATGCCATCCAGAAACGCCTGAATGCCGTCAAGACTACCGACGTGAATTCGCATTCACTGGGGATCAAGATCAGCGATCCGAACGATAAATCGCGTAAGATCAATCACATCATGATCCCGAAGAATTCGCCGGTTCCGAACAGCGTCAAGCAACGCTTCGGGACCAACAGCGATGGTCAGTCCCGGATTCATGTGGAGATTCTGGAAGGCGATGCAATCGATCCGGCTGCGTGCGAACTCATCGGCGACTTCCGCGTCTTCAACCTGCCCTCCAGTCTGCCCAAGGGATCTCCGATTGAGATCACCTATTCTTATGATGCTTCGGGACGCATCAGCGCGACGGCTGTTGAATTGACCGGCAAGAATCAGGCCAATGCCGAAATCGTGCGTGATGGCGGAATGCAGGAAACCGACATCAAGGACGCATTGAAAACGCTGTCCAGCGAGTACGAAGTGGAATAACTGGCCGGGACACGAATCGGAAGCAACCGCAGCCGTCGGATTCACCTGAATCCGGCGGCTGTTTTCATGGGGCTGGCTTCGCCTGCGACCGTGTTTATACTCAACGCGGCTATGAATGAGATGTTTATCGTTTAACGGCAAGCCGCAGGCGTCAGCGATTTGTGGAGGACGCGGTCGCCTGCGGCTTGGCGTTAGACGAGTCATTGGCGAAAACGCCTTCCGGATTTCTTTTCCGGTGATGATCATCGCTCGATGGGGACGAGTCTGCGGGCAGAATCAGTGCTGCAGGACTTTTCGAAGCACCAGAAATCCCGCGATTCCGACGATCAGGTTAGGCATCCACATGGCCCACCACGGGTCCAGAGTGCCGGACTTGCAGAGATTGATCATCAGGAACATCACCGGATAGTACACAATCAGAATCGGCAGAAAGCAGATGATGAAACTGGTGATAAACTGGCGTCGCGCCTGCAGCATGGCGAACGGACCGCCCAGCACCGCGAAGAACAAGCAACTCGCGGACATGGAAAAGCGGTTATGAATTTCCGCTCGGTACTTGAGTTCGTTGGTGACCGCCCGTGCGGCCTGTTTATCCAGCTCTGAAATCTCCTCACTGGCAAGCTGCTGCAGGTCTCCGGTGAACAGCAGCATCGTGGCTTCGATGTTTTTTTCTGTCGCCAGTCGTTCCTGATCGATCTCCGCCCGCACGATCTCCCGCCGCAATGTGTCCAGTGTCAGGTTGCGCGAGACGACTTTTGCGAGTTCCATTTCCAGCGGAAAACGCAGTTCCGAATGTTTCATTTCACCGGAGATGTCTGATCCCGCTCCGCCGCCGCTGACGTTCTTCAGATGCACCAGCACCTCCTTCTCGTTCAGATCAAAACGCAGGCGCGCGGCTTCGGCGCAGACCGTAAACTGTTGATGATTGCGACGATAGCGAATCGTGGCGTCCAGCAGTGTGCGATTCTTCACATCACGCACGGTGATCGCGTAGCCTTCATTCGGATTGCTGAAATAGTGCTGCGTTCTGAGGACGTCAAAGAAGATTTCTTCTGCCGCATGAATCACGATGCGCTCGATGTTGGAAACGCCCCACGGGATGGCATAATTCAGTAATCCAAAGGAGCCGATTGCCAGCACTGTGCCCAGCAGAAACGCAGGCATCAGCAACTGCATCGCACTGATCCCGGCAGACTTCGCAGCGATGACTTCCAGATCGCCGGAGATTCGTCCGTACACAACACACACACTCAACAGCAGCGTCGCCGGAATAGTGAACGGCAACATGCTGGGAACCACGTAGGGCATAATCTGCAGAATCTGTGTCGGTCCCAATCCGCGTGCCGTTGCTTCCTGGAAGACTCCGACGAAAACCAGCATCACCGTGAGCACGACCACGAGCAGCACAAACACCCGCACGAGTTCCCCCAGAATGTAACGCTGCAGCAGTTTCATCGGCAGGCCTCCATGAGTCCGGCACGACGCACTTCCGGCGGCACGAAATTGCAACGTCCCTGTGCAAGTATCATAAATCCCGCAATCCGGCGGCAAGTCGCGAGTGAAAAAACAGCTTCAGGCAGTCCTGGAACTGAACGCAGGGTATTCCACTGCGTAAAAAGCAGCAATGGCAGTCATTTTCGCCAGAAAAAACACACGAGAAGGAGTTTTGCTGACACGACCGGATTCGATGTGCAGTCAGGATCAACGAGTTTACAGCGTGCATTCAGGTCCAAAGGGCCGGCGCTATGTCAGCCTGGGGCATCTCTATCGCCGCGATTTCCCGGAAGGCGGCGGGGTCAAGGCCGCGGTGTACCAACGCATGATGTCGCCGGCAATTTCGTGCATCAGCGCATCGGGACTATTGTGGCCGGGAGACGGATCGCTGGGTTGTGCTTCACCGAACCATAAGTAGCGCTTCCTGCGCTTCGGCCGTGGTTCAACAAGTCCATAGTCAGCGGCGTTCCAGTTGACGGTCGTTGCAAAAATGGGGTCTTCGGATTCGCCGTGCAGGACCTTGATCTCCAGCGTGGCACGCATTGGATAGTAGGGACGATATTCCAGAACGCGGATGACAAGAATCTGATCCACCGGCGGACGTCCGGCAGCATTGCCAACAGGCAGTGGCGGCAGATCGGGCGGAAGGACATTCATTGGTTCCTGAAAGCTGACGGAAATGACACTCGACGGAGCAGCACCGTGGAATTCTTCGGTGACTCCTGGCGGCGGATTCATCGCGACAGGCTGCACCTGCATCGAACCACGAGACAACTGGAGTTCACGAATGAGCATAGTTCCCAGTTGCGAAGCGAACGTCAGATGCACGGGGTCGTTGAAACTCTGCATCGCCAGTCCGACTTTCAGACCTGGCAGTCCGGCGGACGACGGCATGCCTGGCGGACAACCCGATTTAGTCGGCAGCGGATTGGCCGTAAATCGAGTCGTCACGGCGGGAACCCTGAGCGACGATGGCTGTTCCTGCAAATGGCAACCGCAGAGCAAAAGCAATGGCAATGCGACGAAGACAGGCAATAGACAGGCGAACGGTATCGGTTTCATCACGAACCCTCATCAACGGTTGGCAGATTCTGAGGCGGTGCCGACCTGACCTGCCTGGATTGCGAGGGTGACTTCGGAACCGGCACGATTGCTGCGCTGGAAACTGCCGGTGCCAGAGCGACGCCGTCGATGATCTGTGACAGCGAATCGATGGTCTCCAGTTCACGTTGACGCTGTTTCTCCAGTTGCTGTTCCAATTCATGTTCTCGCTGCAGCCGATCGCGGTCTGCGGTGGTCTGTTGCAGCTTGAGTTCAAGGATTTCCCGTGCATGCGATTGTTGCATCGAGTCCTGACTGACCTTGATGGATTCCTGTGCATTTTTCATCTGCAGGATTTGTTCCGACAGAATCTGTACCTGCGTCCGGTATTCCTGTAGTTCATCATTTTTCGGTGCTGCATCCGGCGTACACATGGGCTGAGTCTGCAACGGCGGAGATTGGGATTGCTGTGCTACGGGCGGGACGTACGTCATCGCCCCGGAGCCCGTCGCGACCGCTTCGGTCTCTGACCAGGGGGCCATCGAACTGTCGGCATAGGCTGAATTCTGGTCCTCAAATTCGGAGTGAGCTGGTGGAGAGGGCGTCCATATTCCAGGCATTCCGTTCATCGTGATTGCCTGTGGCCGAACCTTATGCTCAATCGGACGACTGCCTTCGGGAGGATGAGGCGTTGCGGCATACGGCTGAGACGCCGGTCGAGGCGAATGAGGCGGCATCGCATGGTTGCCAGTGTCGCCAGCGGCATGCGCATCTGCGATGCATTCACCGCAGGCGCAACTGCATCGCGACGCCGTTTCACCGCATGTCGCATCTCGCACACCAGACCAGACATTGCGAGTCATTGCGCAGCCGGACGTGAGGCACAGGCTGAAAAAGACGGTCATGCAGGTCAGTAAAACGGCCCTGGATTGCTTTCCAGTCTGTCTGTCCTGCCGAAACTGGTCATGTGCGTGAAAGCCATGCATGGCCTGCGAACTCCGGATAACGAATGATGCATAAAACTCAGTGACGCGGCTCAATTCCCGCCGCCATAACCACACTCGACCGTAATCACTTCTCCACAGTCGCAGTGAATGACAATTGACGTCACGTCGCCCGTGGCGGGATCCGTGATTACCGAAACTTGTTCTGCCGTCGGCGCACATCGCGTTTGATTGGCGAGACGAATCGGTGCATCGCTGAAACGAACCTGTTGACTGGAAAGCACTCGGCCCTTGGTACTGATCACGGCACTCATGATTATTCTCCACTCTGTCGTTTTACGATCGACTTCAGTTGTAGTTCTGCGGCGGCGATCAGTCTGGAAACGCGGGATTCAGACAAATTCAGCACTTCGCCAATTTCTTTCATCCGCATGTCTTCCAGATAGTACATCGTGACCGCCAGCCGCATTCTTTCCGGCAATTCTTCAATGGCATCTGCCAGCAACTGTTTCTCTTCAATGCGGCGAGAATCCGCGTCAACGTCATCTTCGCGATTGCCGGGCACGGGCATCTCGCCCAATTCGTCCGCCCAGCTTTCAGGTCGAGTCAAACGCATGGCGGCGATGCAGTCGTCCACTTCTTCAACGGTCAGTCCCGTCTTGTCGGCCAGCTTCTCGGACGTCAACGGCGGCGTCATGTGGACGGACGCTTCGCGAATCAACGTCCAGCTTTGCAGCACCGCCTGAGGCACAGGGCAGTTTCGTCGTAACTCATCCAGAATGGCTCCACGGATGCGTTGATACGCATACGTTGTGAAAGCAATCCCGCGTGTGGGATCAAACTGGCCTGCAGCCTCAACCAGCCCCAGAATCCCGGCGGATTCCAGATTGTCGTTGTCGACTGAGTCCGGCAGACCTCCCAGCATTTTGCCCAGAATGTGCCGTACAAAATACAGATGCTCGAGGATCAGACGATCCCGAAGATCCGATTTGCAGACTTTGTGATACGCTTTGACAGCGGTATTCGTGCGAGTACTCATGTCGTTGTTTCGCGGTGCCATGTGGTTCAGTGATGACCGACGGAATTTCGTTTAGTTTCGTCGCTTAGGACTGGCGCACCAATAAGTGTCGCCTCGTGGTGGATGCTGCCAGCATCCGAACTGACGCTGGCAGCGTCGGCCACGACAGTTATTTCTGTG
>JAYTAK010001396.1:0-5456 GCA_043737515.1 Candidatus Kuenenia sp.
CCATGAAGCTTTGACTCTCTACACGGCTCTTAACCATATTCATGGATGGTTTCGCTGGCGATTCATATCGAGGCGCGACATTACCGGTAACGATAGGCAGGATCAACGCGATGATTGTCGGGATCGATCTTGGGACGACAAATTCTCTGGTCGCGTGGCTGTCACCAGACGGCCCGCAGTTGATTCCCAATGCACTCGGGGAATTCCTGACGCCCTCTGCAGTCGCACTTGATCATGATGGGCAGATCATCGTCGGTCGGGCAGCCAAAGAGTTTCAGGTTGTGGAACCTGATCGTTGTGCCACGGTCTTCAAGCGTCTGATGGGAACGGATCGGATCACGAAAGTCGCTGATCGGGAGTTCCGTGCGGAGGAACTCGCATCGCTGGTGCTCAGATCCCTGAAGGCTGACGCGGAAGCATTTCTGAAACAGCCCGTCGAAGAAGCCGTCATCACTGTCCCGGCCTACTTCAGTGAGCTTCAGCGAAAAGCGACGGTACATGCCGGAGAGATTGCCGGACTTCAGGTGCGTCGCATCATCAACGAACCAACAGCAGCCGCGATCGCCTACGGAATGCATGAACTCAAACACGAACGAGTGGCCCTGGTGTTTGACCTCGGCGGGGGAACGTTCGACGTCTCAATTCTTGATCAGTTTGAATCCACTCTGGAGATCCGTTCGTCGGCCGGCGAGGTCTTCCTGGGCGGTGAAGATTTTACCCGAAGTCTCGCGAGTCACATTTTGACGATGCGTCACATCGTTTTCGAGCAAGCCGAAGCACGTCAGCCGAGAATGCTGTCACGACTGATTTACGAATGCGAACAGGCCAAACGTAAACTGTCGAGCAGTGAGACAGCAATCGTTCGGTTTCCGACAGCGGAAGGAATCATCGACGAATCCTGTGAGTCAATCACCGTGACAGTCGATCAGTTGCGACAATGGACAGAAGGACTTCTCAGCCAGACTCGGCTGCCGCTCCAACGCGCGCTGTCGGACGCCGGACTCACGCGCCACCAAATTGACGAAGTGATTCTAGTGGGCGGGGCGACTCGGATGACGCAAGTCAGGACTCTGCTGAAAGAAACATTCGGGAAAGAGCCTCGCTGTTCGCTGGATCCGGACCTCGTCGTTGCGATGGGAGCTGCGATTCAGGGCGGACTTGTCAATCTGGACAAAGCCGTGACCGATATGGTGGTGACCGATGTGGCACCGTTCACGCTGGGTGTTGAAATTGCGAAGCACATTGCCGGCAATTTGAACCTGGGATATTTCTTTCCGGTGATCAGCCGCAACACAACAATTCCAGTGAGCCGCGTGGAGCAGTTTTCCACAGTCTTTGCCAACCAGGCCAGCGTCATCGTGCGACTCTACCAGGGGGAAGCCCGCAAATCCAACGAGAACCTTTTTCTCGGCGAATTCGAACTTCATGGCATTCCATTGGGGCCTCCAGGACAGCAGTTGGAAATTCGCTTCACTTACGACCTGAATGGAATTTTGGAAGTCGAAGCAGTCGCGACTGCCAGCGGGCGAAAGGCGACTTACGTTGTCACTCGGCATGCCCATAATATGTCGGAAGAGCAAGTGGCCGAGGCATTGCTCCGAATGCAACAACTCAAACCTGACCCGCAGGAAGAACAGGCCAATCGCCATTTGCTGAAAAAGGCCGATCGGCTGTATCGGGAACTCCCGGCGAATCTCAGAAAAGTTCTGGAATCATTGCTGACAGGTTTTGAAGAGGCACTTCAAATGCAGGATCCATTGGCCATTGAAAACAACCGTGGCGAACTGGAAGCGTTCCTGTCTCGTTTCGATGACGGGAATCCGTGAAGGGGCCGAATCGCGAATGTCAAACTCATATACGCTGTCCGCAACGACAACCATCGCGAGTGACGTTGCTCGACGGATGCTGGGGGAAGATTCGAGTCTGAATGACCTGTCTGCTCACCAACTGGCCTGTGAGCAGATTCGAAGACAAGGCTACAGTCCTCCGGTCGTTCAGTATCAGGCCATTGCCACGCTCTCATCTCCGCTCGGCCTGATCGACGACCCGGATTTCGCGGAGCAGATCGCAGCGACGCGACTGCAGGAATTCTGCCGGCAGTTTTTCTCCATCCCCAGGGCTGAAAGAACCGCACTCTGGACCGCGTTGGACAAGCAACTGGTCCGCCTGCCACAACTCCACTGGCGACTGCGAACCCTCAAGGACGGACTTGAGATCGATGGCCTTCCCGCGAAGCCAGGTTCGTCTGTTGAACAACTCGCTCACCAGATTTGTGAATTGTTTGTGATGACACAAGTAGACTCGTTTCATGCGCTCCGGCGAATTTGTGTTGCCGCCGCGAGAAAGGATCGCGGCCGTGAGCTTGTTGATACGATCGAAGTCCTCCATCGCACGATGCCGGAAATCGCGGCACTCAGACCTTTGAAAATCTTGCCCGCGACACTGCGATGCGAATTGCAGAAACATGGGTCGGCTTCTGTCCCGGTCGCGCATTCAAAGCAAATATGGCAGTTACTTCGTGCATTGCATTGCCTGCTTGCTCTGGTGTTCATTGCCGTATTCATTGTCGGCGCATTGATTGGCCCAAAGAAACTTCATCCAGACAAGACACAACTGTCGCCATTTGAAAAGTCAATGATGTCCAGGTCGGGGGTTGACGTTCTCGGCGAACAGAATTCTTCCTCCGTCATACCAGACTCAAAGGACTTTGAGGAACGCGAAAAATGGCTCAATAGTACGCCGGAGCCATCTGATGAGTGACCATCTCCCGGAGAATATCGATGAATGGCCGCTGAATTTTTTCGACGTACTCGGGATCTCTCGTAATGCGGCCAGACCGGACGTGCGTCGCGCCTATGCGGCACTGCTTCGCCGATTTCGGCCTGAAACCCATCCACGACAATTTCAGCGAATCAGGGAGTCGTTCGAGGCGGTCTTGGCCATTATTGAGTCTCGTGTCGCAGACGAGAGTCCGCACACTGTCGAACTTCGTATCGATCTGTCTGAACATCGGGCCGTACCCGCGACGAATGACGTCTTCGAGAATATTGCGAAACCTGTTGCCAGCGAAGTCCAGTTGCAGCAGACGGCTGATGCTGAACGTTTGTGGGACGAGTTCAGTCGTCAGCCCGATCAGACACAACTCCGTCAGGTTACCGCTCTCTTCCAGTCAATCGCTCCGACGGCAACAGTGTTGCTCATCGGCTATTGGATGCAGAGACTCAGACCGGAGTTTGCACCAACCGAAAAACCAGCGAGCTGGTTGATCCGTGGGATCAAAGAACATCCGCTGGACTCGCGGTTTGTTGGTCTGCTGCTTGACGAATTTCGCCGCGAACCTGATCTTACATCTGTCGAATTCTCAGGCACCGTGGCCGCTGCGATTCGCAATGCAGAACTGTTAAGAGTCTATCTCCATGGTCGCTGGAGCGTCATAGGGGAACTCCGACGCTGGGGTCAACTGACTTTGGAAATTCAGCAGACTCATGAGATTCATCCGCAGTTTGCTTTCGACTATCCTGAGGCATGGTTTCGACTCATGATGCTGGCGTTCCGTTTTTCCGTGTTCTACGACGGTGTCGCGGGAAAAACTCTGCTTCTGACCGCTCAGAAAGAGATCGCGTCGGCAAGTTCCCGGCAACTGGATCATGGTGCAGATTTTGACTACATGGACTTGCTGTTCATGGCACGTGAGAATCGTCACCTCGCGTTCGATTCGGATGCACTTGATGAACTCATTGATGAATGCCTGATTCTCAGCAGGATGGAGCTGCGGCGAAGGGCTTTTGCTTTTGTTGCGGAATGGATCGATACTTCCTGTCGGGGACTGGACGCCTTGACGAAGCTGGCAAGTGAACGCCCGGATGCGTTTGAAATGCTGCGAAAACAACTGCACGATCTTCACGTCTTTGATGCGGCACCGGTTTCTGGCGGCGATGAACTGACGGCCGCAGTCCGGGAATTAGTGCTGCAAGCGATCACAAATGGCTACGAATACTCGCGTTACGCCATTACGGAGTTTTGTCACCAGGAATGCCTGACAGCGACCGATCTTTTTTGTCAGTTGGATGCCCTGAAAGACACCGAACCTTTGGCTGAAGTGCTCAGCGATCGACTTCGTCAGGATGCTGCTCAAATCCTGACGTGCCAGTTGATTGGCAGCTTTCTCAAATCCTGCTCGCCATGGCAGCGACGATCTTGATTCGTATTCATGGATGAAGCACGGAGGCACGCCTCAAAGCGCAATTCGGCCCGAAGGTTCGTCGTTGTACGCATCGACGCTGTCCCCGCCGAGCTTGCCTTTCAGATGCTCGGCGAAGGTCTACTGGACCAAGCGGTCTTCGCTGTTGATGTCGGTGAATGCCATGAGTTATGACTCGTTCCGTCTGGCGGATTCGATTTCAGAGCGGCCCAGCCAATAGCACGCCAGTGATGCAGGGATATTCAGCAGTCGAGTAGCAACACTGAGGCCCGGGACCGCCTGTACTCTGAAATCAGTAAGTTCTCGCGTGATCACATAGCCGCGTTGAATCTTGTGCTCACCGCAAAACTCGATCATCCCCTTCAGATCCGAAAGTCCGGTGTGAGCTGATGCGCGGTATTTGACTTCAAATGGCACCAAATATCCGTCCACATCCGCAATGATGTCGACCTCACGATCTTTTTTACCACGCCAGTATGAGAATCCAACGCTCTGCGCATAGAACCGAGTGAACACATGTTTGAAGAATGCTGTCTCCACGGCACGAGACAGTCCCTCGGCATCTTCAAGTAGTGCCTTCCCTTTCAACAACACGCTTGGTCCGATGGCGGCGTCTGCCAGGTAGACTTTGACGCGACCACGCAAAACCTGCTTGCCGTAACCAAATGGTCGCAATCGATGGATGAGATGCGTGGCTTCCAGCAAATCGATGTAGCTGCTCACTGTTGGCCGTTTGGCTTCCAGAGCTGAACAAAGAGACTGCATATCCAGCAATCCGCCGTCGTGCAGGCACAAATAGAGAAACACCTGTTCCAGTTCCAGCACACGCCGGACACCGAAAAGTGCCGTCATGTCACGTTTCAGAACTTTATCGACGATGTCTTCCCGAAGCAGTTTCTGTGCGAGAGGGATACTATCGACCAGTGCGCTTTGAGGAAAGCCGCCTCGCAGCAAATACTCATGGAACAAGCCTGTCAGGGGTCGTGCATCTGCACTCAGACTGGCGAATTCGGTCGGGGACCAGTCAAACAACTCACGCAATGAACCCACTGGGGCAAGAGATGGCACCTGTAGCTTCTTCAACTGCAGGTATTCGTAAAACGACAGCGTCGCCAGGCGAATTGTCTGCCATCGCCCAACTCCGGACTCCTGCCCCTCCGTCACAAGGGGAGTCGCTGAACCTGTCACGGCAATACGCCGCCGTTTTTCGAAATCGACCTGATGCTTCAGCCAGGTCTGCCAGTCTTTGGCGACC
>JAYTAK010001397.1:0-12638 GCA_043737515.1 Candidatus Kuenenia sp.
CAGAGAAAGGACATGGTCGTGAGGAATCTCGCACTTATGCCATCTGTCCTGTTCCTGAATCCGTCAAAGATCTGGAACGCTGGAAGAGTGTGCGGGCGATCGGCATGTCGCCAGCCGCTCCCGCTGGGATTTTTTGTGAGGGGTTTAGCGATGAGTGGGGTGTTGGTTGGCGGGTTTGGGTGCAGAGCTCGCGAGGTGGTCGGCGATTTCGGTAACTGGCGAGGTTTGCGAAGATTGATAGTCGCCGTCCGCAGCCCTCTACACCGCGTGTGTTAAGCGAGTTTTGAACAGGATATCTCCGTTTTGCGCCCCCGGCGCGCGAAATCTGCGCAGCTCTCAAGAGAGCAAAAACGTACTCCTGGGATCCGCTGCTTGCGAGCCTGCGGTGTTGAGCAAGTCATTCGTCATGACGTATCGCTGAGGCGCACAGCTTTCGAACGAGTGTAACCATAGGCCAGCGCGGCCAGCACCTCCGACATCGATGACACGATGTGTTCGAAAATGAACGAGCGGATACGCTCCCACAGCATCCGTTTGCTCGTCATGTGGCCCCAGGCCGCGCGAAACACCGGGCAGCACAGCTGCTGCGTCTGGTCAATCAGAAACGCCAGCGTCATCAACATCGCCAACACGACCGAAAGATTCTGTTTGCCATGTCCGAAATTGTGTTCGAATTGATAATGGAGAAATCGAAATCGATGACGTACGCCCACTTTGTCCAGGTGTTCATGCATTGTCACGCGACCGTCCTTCTCGGCCTGAAGAACGTACTCGAACAGAAATGCATGAACTCCTTCTTTGGCACCCAGGATAAAGTGCATGTTGTGGCGGAATGACCTCCCTGAGATCTGGATGCACGATGTCGGCTCCGAGCATCTGATGCGAATACGTGACTTTGCCGCTTTTGCTGGTTTTTTCAAGGCAGGACTCGCAGTGGATTTCCGACGAAGAGAAATAGCCGGTCCCATCGAGCGAGATCAGATAGCATCCTTCATAGAACACAAACGGTTCTAATGCTGTGCCTCGTTGCAATTGGCGAAAGACATCCTTAAATGCAGGCCGGAGTGTTTCAGGATCGACGGGGTCAAGAATGGTTCGCAGGTGTGTGTCGCACGGGATCGTATTGATATGATAAATGGCCTTGATGTTTTCGTCGTTGCGTCGCTGGTCGAATGCCAGCAAGGAAGGATCCTTGAGAGAGAACATCGCGAATGCCGACATGAGTGCATCATGTCAGCGGAATCTGAGCGAACGGCGGGCGATGATCGGGGATCTTCTGAAACGCCCTGTGAATGAGAGCGAACAAAGCATCGGCCGACAAATTTTTCCGTGTCGGCATCTCCTCCGTGATGGCCATCGCAAACTCCGTTCCGGCAACATCGAATTCCATTCCGATTTACACAAAACGTTATTCTCCTCTCAAACCCTTACGAACGCCTATATCAATTCGCCCCCTCTTTATACGGTTTCCACGCACAGCGGGAACTGCTGGCCCCGGTGCAGGCGTGGAAGATGCCGGAAAGTTCACGTTTGACATCGTTGTGGCGACCATCACCGGATTCCGTCGAAATGGTGATCAGACTGTTCTCCAGAATCGTTCGGCCGTTGGCTTCGACACATTCCGGTCGATCGAGCTGCTGCAAAAAGTAAGCGACTTCCCGCATCTTCAGGTGAGCGTGTGCGCGAAGCTGTTCATTCTTTTTCTTCTCATCAAACGCATGCCACCATTCATGGCTGCAGCCATTCGAACCGCCTGAATCTCGATGAGCGGAATCGTCGAATTCAATTATAGTGCGACCTTCGTATTCGTAACGTCCTTTCAGGCGAATGCGTTCACCGGCTGCGAGAAACGTGATTGAACCGAAACGGACACGATCCAGTTGAATGGCCAGTGCGTACAGTTCGGCCATCAGACGCCATTCCGACGTCAGTTCTTCCAGAGTGATATCAATCCCTTCACCACCGGGATCTGCCTTGCCGCCATGAGCCAATTGCGAATCCTGCGGAACCTGCGGCGCATTTGGGTCACGAGCGTTGACGGAAAATGCACGCTGTTCAAACTCCCTGACCCGTTCCAGATGATCGGCGACGCGAGACCGTGAGGCAGCTCCCAGTGGCGACTGAGACCCGGTGTAGAATTTGTACTGTTCGACGACCGAATCCAGAACACTGCGTTTCAGTCGCGTCTTTCGCAGTTCGGCTTCATCGCTGCTGAGTGCGACCGTGCCGAACACATGATCAAACAGATCTCTCGGTGTCTCCTGCATCGCGGCGGCCACCGAACCGTCTTCGTTGTAACTGTGAACATACCGGCCAACTCGACTGCGGCGGAAGAATGTTCGCTGCCACCAGAGTGGGCACCATGCCAGCCGGAAGTCCGTCCTTGTAGTGGGATCGCCGAATCATCTGATCGATCGACGCACCGCCTGCCCTGGCCTCACCATCAGGCGGCTGAGCCGTAAACGCCGCCGTGGCACCGTCGTAATGGGCATTGATGCCAGGCTGATCGCAGCGGACATGATCAACGCCACGCATGATCAGCAATTTGTCGGACAACGGCTTGAGTGGTTCGAGGACTCCGTCGAAACCTTCCTGCTGCAGCGGTGCCGGAACTCCCAATCCGAAAAACACATTAAACGCTCGCACCGGCACTTCCGCCGCGCTGCCGATTGCCGGCAGAGTCGAACCCAGGGCTCGCGTGCCAAACATTTCTTCCAGCAACGGCAGACCGATCATTGCCGTGCCCAGTCCTCTGAGCATGGTGCGACGCGGTAATGTTCGGGGTGAAGCTGGCATAATCGGGACTCCGTTGATGTGCGTGGTGGAATGTTGGTGTGGTTTTATCGCGCAGTGTCAGGTTCTGTTAGAGTTTTCTGGACGAGGTCGCTCAGGACGATGGCTGTCATAATCTCGGACCATGTCCCACCGGCGGCTTGAGAAGTCTTGTGGATGTCAGCCATCACCCCGGCGTCTTCAGCACTCAGCGGGCGACCGACGGCAAACTGGGCCATCTTCCATGTGATGGATTCCTTGACACGGTCGCTGCCTGCCAGCAGATTCATCAGTTCAGCGGAAGTTTGATAGTCGATCGACTGAGACTCTCCGGGGAACAGGATCTTTCCATCTTCACGAAGGTCGTTGCCGAATTCATCCTTTACATGAAAGGCACCCAGACCGTCAAATCTCTCCAGTCCGAACGACAGCGGCTCAAACTTGGCGTGGCATCCCAAACATGAAGTGTTGGACAAACGCTGTTCAGCGATGGCACGTTGAGTCAGTCCGGGCTGGCTTGGCGTCGGCGTCGCATCCACACAGGGCGGCGGATCCTTGACCACGCCTCGCAGCAGTTCGTGCATCACGAACAAACCGCGAGTCACCATGGAAGCATCGTCGCCGCCGATGGTCAGCGTGCTGCCCTGCGTCAACAAACCTCCCCGTGCCGCCACATTCGTGAGGTCAACGCGGATAAACTGCTGTTGTGCATCAGCGGCAGGCGCGACTTCCTGATCAGGCATCGGAATTCCATCGTAATGTGCGAGGCGTGGAGTCGCAAAGGTCACTTGAGCATTCAGAAGATCGGACATTGGCCGCCGCTGTGTCCAGACGATGTCCTCGAAGAACGCCAGCGTCTCGGCACGCATATCGTTTGCAAGTTCCGGGCTCCAGTTCGCAAATCGCTTCGCATCCGGCTGAAGATTCTTCAGATGCCCCAGATTCAGCCATTCGCGGATGAACTCTTTGGACCGTCGCACAGCGCGAGGATCATTCAACATCCGGGCCACCTGAGCCTTGAGAGCATCTCCCGCCAGTTCGTTCTTCTCGGCCGCATTCAGCAGGGCCTCATCCGGCGGGCCACCCCACAGCATGAAGCTGAGCCGAGACGCAAGTTCATAGGAATTCACGGGCCATTGAGTTCCATCGCCGCGTTGTGATTCAATGCGATACAAAAACCGCAGAGACTGCAGCATTGCCGCAACAATGTAGCGAATGATTTCATCAAACTCGCCCCCTGCGGCAGCGACGCTGGTTGAGACGCCGAGAAAGCTCAGTCGTTCGCGTTCGCTTATTGGTCCTCGCAACATCAGGCGACCAAACGGAGCGACAAATTTCTCGAGATTCTCATCCGACAACTCGCGACTCTTCGTGAACCGTCTCGCGAGTTCCACCGCATCAATTTGCGCCACAATCAGCTCGGCCATCTTCATGTGAGCCTCCACATGAGCCAGATCGACAGTCAGGTTGTACGCTGTGTTGCTGAAACCGTCGGCGCGAAGATCAGGTGGAAGTATCTCATGGGCCTGCTGAGCGACATCCACTCCCAGCAAAGTGCGGACGGATTCGACGTACTCCGACACTGTCAAACGCTGCACAAAGACAGCCTGTGAACTGTTGCCATGAGTGTAGTTGGCTGGATCAATGACGGCCAATCACCATTCCGCACCGTCGTCGATCCACTTCTTCAGAGTGCTCTTTTCATCAGCCGACAGCGGCGTTCGATCATGCGGCATCTCATCCGCGACAACCCGCTGCCACAGACGACTGTCAGACGATTTGCCGGAAATCACCACAGTGCCCCCGTCGCCGCCCCTGAGTGCCAGTTCGCGCCGTGACAAGTCGAGACCACCTTTGCGGGTTGAGGCGTCGTGGCATTCCAGACAGTGACGGGCAATAATCGGAGCGACGCTGGTTTCGAATTCGCGAGCGTTCAGATCAGCCTTCGTGATCTGTCGCGCGGTCGCCGAGTCCGGGAGACCTGCGGCGAAGTTGTGCCGAACCTCGGCCGCAGACAAGTCACGACTGAAAATCGCGACCAGCGAAAACAAACCCTGCCACGGTCGATCACTGGACAATTCGTTGCCCACACCCAGATGATAGCCATTATCCCAGTTCGTAAAGTCACCTTTAAGATCCTGTTCTGCCACCTGCTCTCCGTTGACATAGATGCGAGTCTTCCCGATTTCTGCGTTATGAGTACACACGATGTGCGTTATGCCGACCTTAAGAACGCTGCCCGTCGTGAGCGAGGGAATACCGTTGCCTGTTGTGGATGTTGTTCGCAGTCGAAAGTCCAGCTTGTCACCGTCCTGCCCAAGCGTAAAGTTGCGCTCGTTCCCGCTCTTCGACAGCGTGACCAGTCGAGCGGGGCCAGTCGAGCGGGGCCCTTCTGATCCAGCGACTGTGGTCTCAGCCACGCTTCCACGGAGATTGAACGGCTGTCTCTCACGGCAGAAATCAATCGACTGGCTGCCGCATCGGAGGCGATCAGAGACTTGCCCTGAAACAATATGCCGTCCGATTCAGTCCGCACAGAGTTTGCGTCCCGAATCTTCAGTGGCAGACCGTTCTGATCGCCAGAGCCTGAATTCGGCACAATACCGTTCTCAACGTGTCGAAAGTCATACAGCATCTGCAAGCCGCCAGCGACACGCTGCGTGACTTCACCGCCGACCGTTTTCTGAGGGTCTTGCGCCGACACGCTTTGCAATGCGAAACGAAGCACACCGCGATGAATGTAACCGGTGCCGTAAGAATACAACGCAACTGCGGCAGCTTGCCGATGCGACAGTCGACACTCGCATCCTGTCTGGCCACGATTTCTTCCATCATGTGATGACTCCCGCACTCGATGACTGCCTCAACGGCCTAACAAGGGCTGATCCCCAGCAGCATCTCCGCTCGGTTCGAGAGAAGTCGTTCAGCAAAGGAGGCGGTCGTGTGCGACGCCAGTCGGTCTTTCACGATCTTATAGACGGTCTGTCGATCCTGACTGGTGTCAATCTTCTCGCAGCGACCTTTGGTCCGGAAGTACTCCATGATGGGCAATGTTTCAGCGATCGGCAGCGATCGGATGTTATCGGGAAGATGCGAAATGCTCATTTTTCAATTGCCAATGGGAGAGCGGAGCGATGTCTGCAAAGTGCAGCAGTTTTTTTACATCTTCAATACGAGAATGCGGGAGTTCGCATGCTTTTCATCTGGAGCGCAAAAAGGCATGGAACACAAAAATCGAATTCGAAAATCTTTTTTGAATCTGTCATTGACGTTATTCAAGACCGTCGCTGACACCTTTTTTGTTCAGGACACCTACAGCCAGTTGATGAACTATCTGTGTTCCAACCTGCACCGCATGGACTATTCGGTCTACATCTTACTTTCCTGATGGACACACCTTTGACCCACCATTGACCCATCGACTCGAAGAGCCACCCCTGTGTGGAGCCTAATTTCAAGTCCATCGAAACCTTGGACTTTCCAGAAAATTCATGTATAGAATTCGTGTTTCTTTTCTTGTCGCGATTTCACGCCGCGTTCTCCAATAGAGTCGCTCCCATGCCAGTCACCATCGAATGTCCGAAGTGCCAAATGCGAGCCAGAGTGAAAGAGGAGTTACTGGGCCGGCGCGCGAAGTGCAATCAATGTGGCGAGGTGATCATCCTCGTCGCAGCCAGGGACAGTCCGCAGAAGACTGCACCTGAGCGTCAAAGCGAAAAGCCTCAGCCTCCAGTCAAGCGCGCACCGCGCGTCACCGACGCCGAAATCCTCGCCGCGCTGGATGGCGAATATCCGCGTGTCCGTCACACGCCGGCCTACACGGCGACCCTCGTATTCGTGGCTGGTGTGATGGTGCTGTTGCCGTTGATTTATGTATCGATCATCGCGCTGGTCGGTTATGGCGCGTATTGGCACGCCGTTTACGACCGGGGGATGCTGCAAGTCCAGGCGCGTGGCAAAGGATATGTCCTGGTACTGATCGCCTACGCGGCCCCAATTGTGATCGCGGTGATCGTCATCGGCTTTATGCTCAAACCGCTGATTCCCCGACGAAGAGAGTACATGCAAGAGTTTGAGTTGGATCGCGAGGGTGAGCCATTCTTGTTTGCGTTCATCGACAAACTCTGCCAGCGAGTCGGCGCTCCCCCGCCACATCGGATCGTGATCCAACAGACTGCCAATGCCTACGCCGCCTTGCAGGGGGGACTGCTCGGCAGTCTGTTCAGCCGTCGCGTCGAATTGGGGATCGGCGTGCCGCTGGTACAGGGTCTGTCTTTGCCGCAATTCGCCAGTATCCTTGCCCACGAGTTTGGACATTTCGGTCAGTTTACCGGCATGCGGATCGACAGCCTGATCTGGAGGATCAATGCCTGGTTCGCGCGAGTCGTTTTTGAACGTGATGACTGGGACTTGAAGCTTGAAGAGTTATCGAAGCTCGATCTGCGTATCGCATGGGTCTTTCATCTGGCGCGGGGGTTCGTCTGGCTGACGCGCAAATTGCTGCGTGGCTTGATGTTCATTGGCGAGGCGGTCAGTGGCCGACTGTCGCGGCAGATGGAATTTGACTCGGATCGTTACGCGGCGCGTCTGATCGGTGATCGGGCATACGTCGAAACGCTCAAGAAAATTTCCCTCTTCGCGGTAGCCGAAGATTGGGCTGCGAGAGCCGTCAACGAGTATTTCGCGGAAGGGAAACTCGCCACCAACATGTCCGACTTGCACAAGGAGGGGCTCGCAAGGATCACTCCCGAGGTCAACGATCGAGTGGTTCAGAACGAATTGGACGAAAGAACCGCGTGGTATGACACGCATCCTTGCCTGACAGATCGCATTGCCAACGTCGAACAGGAAGCCACTCCAGGAATACTGACGCTCGACCTCCCTGCGACGCGGTTGTTCGCGGACTTTTCGACGATGGCCTTGCAGTCCACGCATCATCATTACGAGAACGCCCTGGATCGTGAGATTCGAGACGACGAACTCGTGCCGACGGCAACGCTGTTGAAGGAGCGCAAAGAGACGGAGGAGTTGATGGAGGTCGCCCTTCGGTTTTTGCTCGGGGCCGCCGACCGCACACGGCCCACGCAGCTTCCCACGACGAAGGTTGTCAGCAGTCCGCAATCCGAACGCACTTGGCAGAAAATCGTCGCCATTCGTAAGCGGCAGGCGGACCTCCGTGCCGAATTCCGTCAGCACAAGGAGCAATATGACGAACAGAACGGTGAATGCGTGACAGCCGAGCGATGCGAGTCGCTCTTCCGCAGCGAGATGAGATTCTCCCAAACCATACAGGGTCAAAGCATCAAGAGTGCCAAAGCGGCGGCGACCATCGGGGCGGAACTGTCCGTGGAACGCCAACAGCTTTCAGAGCTTCTGCATCCGTATGAGCGCGCCTGGGGCGAGCGGATGGTCCTGGCATTGCAGCTTGTTGAGACCGCTCCCTATCGCGATCACCTTCCGTCGGACGTCACGCTCGATGTCGTCAACGTCTGGCTGGACAACCTGGCGCGATTCGATGGCTTCATGACACACTGGGACAAACTCATCGCGGACACTCATCGCGGACACTCATCGACTCGAAGCCCATTTGGAGACGCTTCAGAAAAGCCCCAGGGACGACCGTTTGCTTGAAGGGGCCTTGCGAGAGGCCAAACGACTTCGAGCGACAATGGCCAAATGTCGCGAGGCCTTGCTGAAGGTTCCGTACGGATTTCCACACGCCCGTCCGAAGATCAGCGTGGGGGAATATCTGCTTCCCGAGCCTCTGGAAGCCGATGATCCGCTTACCGTTTCTCAACAGACGGAAGAATTTCGAGATGGCCTCCTGAACTTGCGGCAGCGCTGCCTCGGACGCCTGATGCAAGTCGCAGAATTGGTAGAAACCGCAGGCGGATTGGAGCCAGTCCCTTTTCCGAAAGATCGCCCCAAGGAGCCCGTCTGACCCTCAATTTGACTTCATTCATGCAAGAGGTCGTCGCCATCTCGACTCACGAAAGGGTTCAAAGGGAAGAAGGGTTCAAGGGGACGTAGTACTTATCTACTAAAGTACAATGTCCCCTTTTCTTCAATGTCCCCTTTTCCTTTCGTGTCCCCTTTTCCTTTCGGATCTCAGATGAATAATCTGCGGAGTCTGGAGCCCGATCATCTCTGCGGCTGTGTATCCCAGCACACGTTCGGCACCGGAATTCAAGACCGTGATGATCCCCTCCAGGTCTGTCCCGATGATTGACAACTGAGTTGACCCCTGGACGACCGCCTGCATTCGAGAACGCATCAACATCGCTTCATCGCGCGCCTGGCATTGCTCGGTTTCGTCGGTGATAAATCCATGCCAAAGGATCGAGCTTCCGGCATGCCGGCCTGGTATGGCATTGCCAAGCAGCCATCGTACTTCACCGTCCGGGAATCGAACGCGATACTCCTGTCTCCACGGCGTCAGATCACGCGCCGAGGCGCGAATCGATTCCACAAAGGCGGGATAGTCATCAGGGTGCAGCACTCTCTCAGTGAATTCAGCCGCTGCATTTCATCCGCAGGAATGCGTGCGTGTATGAGGCATGTTACGGGACTCCTGAATTCGGGCTGGCTTCCCGCAGTGAAAACAGCATGCTCAGCAATTCTGTACACAGTCGTTCGACTTCGTGCAGCAGCCGCTCGTATGTCTGCTCAATCACCGCAATGTCACCAGTCATGCTGATGACTTCCAGTCGTTGTGCGGAGTCATGAGCCGAGGCTGCGAAAAAATGTCTGACCGATCCCTTGATTGAATGTGCCAGGTCACTAATCAGCTTCCGGTTGTGATTCTCCATTGCACTCCGGAGAGACTGTAGCTGTGCGGGAACGGTGTCAAGAAACAGTTGACCGAGCTGCTTCAGGAAATTGAGATCGCCGCCCACCCGCTTCAGTGCTGCGCTGAGATCACATGCCAGCGCGCCGTTCGACTCTGTTGCAACCGGGGATGGAGTCTCGATGTCGGCGATGATTTGAGCAGGATCCTGCAGCACACGAGCCATGACAGCCGCAAGGTCCGCTGCCTGAACGGGTTTGCCGATAAAGTCGTCCATGCCGACTGCCAGGCATTTGTCCCGATCAAAGGCCGAAGCGCTGGCCGTCACCGCAATGACGGGCAGGTGGCATCCGGTCTGCTGTTCCAGTTGCCTCAATTCACGGACGGCTTCGAAACCGTCCATCACCGGCATCCCGAGATCCATCAGGACCACGTCAAACACCTCATGCCGCATTGCGTCCATGGCGAGTTGACCGTTGGAAACCACTCGCGCGGTGTGGCCCTGCCTCTCAATCAGTCGCGCAGCGAACATCTGATTCACAAGGTTGTCTTCTGCCACCAGCACACGCAGCGGCCTGACGGATGTGACTGCCATGATTTTCTGTTTCCTTCCATTGCCGGTCGCTGCACATCAAGTGCAAGCGACGGCTTCCAGCAGCGATTGGCAGCGTAACATGTCTTTCGGAGTGATCGCTTTTGGTTCAGCGGCAGAGACGTGTTTGACCATCGTGATCTGATTTCCGCGTGCGTTGTAAGTGATGCTGTCCATGAAACTGCTGATCAGGAGCAAACCACGACCACCGATGCGGTCCAGATTGACTTCTGCCGTGGGATCCAGCGCTCGGGTGGTGTCAAATCCCGGGCCTTCATCGGTGATGACAAAATTGAGTTCGCTGCGTGACAGAGTCGCCTCCACATAGACCTTGCGACTGGCATAAGGCGGCTGCGTTCGACGCTGATCCGCCAAAGCATAGTAATCCCTTTCATCCACCTGACGCAGTTCAGAATCGAGTTCCAGATTTCCGTGATGAATCGCGTTTGAAAGTGCTTCCTGCAACGCGATTCCAACATGCGTCTGCTCCTGACCCGACAGGAGTTGCATCGTCACGGCAGCATCCAGCAGATGACTGATCAGATGTGCGACAGCAGAGCCGTCATTGCCAAGCACAAAGTGCAGTTCAGCGTACGCAAGACATCCCAGTGTGCGTCTGCGATTTTCTTTTCGCTCAGTGATAGCCATCACGTTCCTGATCGTATTGACCAGTTCGGATTCCAGATTACGTTTTGCCACGTAACTGGCAGCACCCGCAGACAGAGCATCGACGGCAATTTGCTCTGAACCGAAACTCGTCATGAGAATTACGGGGATACTCCAGTCCAGGACATTCAGTTGCCTGACGAATTCCAGTCCGTTCATGCGCGGCATTCGCAGGTCTGACACGATCAACGCAGGACGCTGACGCTTCACGGCCTCAATCGCATCAATACCATCATTGGCAAACGCAATTGTGTATTCGGGGTGCTGTCTCAGAAAATGTCCGATGAACAGACGGTCCGTGGGAGAATCTTCAACGACAAGAATATGAGTCGCCATAATTTACTTCGATCTGCGGCACTGCATTTGTGAAACCGGGTGAGTCAATCAATCACGAGCGACGATTAAACTTTGAGAACCGTAGGCCACACTTGATATCGACTGCGAAAAACAAATGAGTCGCGATGACAACAAATCGCTCTCGGCCGCAGTGAAGTTCGGCTGTGCGGATTGCGCAACAGGCCAGAATCAGTGACATCGCAGCGCTACGCAGAATGCCCCACGGGGTATTCCCGCAGTCTCTCAGAAGTCATGTGCTGCATGTTGGCTCGCAGATTTCCGGCACTCTGAACAGCTCGAGTCAGAGGCCGAACCTGGCCACGAATGACGAGAGGTCGTCGCGCGGATTCGGGCGCGTAAAAAAACGCGGCAACCTCATTTCGAGTTTGCCGCGTTACTATCGATCCGGGTTTTAGACGCTGGTTGTGGGCAGGATTCGCAATTTTGTCTTGAATCCTCGCCCGCAGTATCAAACGGCCTTTCAGAGTTCAGGGTGACTTGCTGAAAAACTGGCTTCAACAATTCACCCTGGCTAAGGAAACCACGAGGAACGAACACAATGTTACAAAACGAAAAGTCGTCTTGCTACTACAATTTCGCAGCATTTTGAGAACAGACATGCGTCCAGAAAATCCTGCGAAATGACCCGCCTGTTGCCCGGTTTTTTGAGAAAAATGCGGCAACCTGCGGAACACAGCCGGTCGGAAGGGCCGGCACCTGAATCGGCTAACGCACCAACCCACGCAGCCATGCGTTCTTGCGGCGTTCGATTTCCATGATGCGACCAAAGAATCCGCCCGCTCGTCCAGTGCCTACGACGGAGAATTCATCAGCCTGCTGCGGTGACTGGCGAACTTCCAGAGACTGCAGGGACTGAGTCAGGTTACCGGAAGGAATCTGTGATGGAACTGATTCAAAACCCATCGCGGTTGAAGACAGTCCAATCATCGCCACAGTGGAAAGCGTAACAAGCAAACGCATAGAGAAAACCTTTCGCGAGAGGAGTGAAGTCGCCAGAACTTTCGTGCGACTCCTGATACCTCAACACTACACGGTTTCGTGGTCGTGAGCGGAAAAAAATCTCGACAGCCACTGCTTTCAAGGCACTCCCGCACGATTTCCTGCCGGATCTGCCAACGATTCCGGGTCGTGCCGCAGGACCGTTTGACTGCCCCTTATGCCGAGAGTCTACGCAAACGGAAGAAGGTCTCCAGTCGGACGTTGTTCAGGTGAAAGCCGATGCCGGTTATACCGCGCGCGGCTGAGGATGGCACATCCGTTTAACCGCGCGGGCATCGCCCCGCGCTTCGCATGCAGGCTGGACATCCATGTCCGTCGCATGGCCAATAACTCGGACATGAATGTCCAAGCTACGGGAATCTTGGCGCGGGCTTCGCCCGCAACCCAACGTAGCCACGCTCGCCAGAGCGTGGGTTTCCCCTGGATCGCCCACGTTCTGGCGAACGTGGCTACAAAGTTGCTCGC
>JAYTAK010001398.1:0-5452 GCA_043737515.1 Candidatus Kuenenia sp.
GCAGAAATACAACTGGCCCTGTTCATCTTCAGCGGCGCAGGGAAAGAGGCTGGAATCCGCGACGGCCTGAATCGCATAACCCAGCGCACGACAACTGGCGTTCAGAGCAATTTTGTCACGCACAGCGACAGCATCGACGGCGATGTGTTCGCCATTGATTTTCAGGAGTTTATCTTTGGCATACTTTGATGTGGCGAGTTGCAGTTCATCCAGACGAAGGCGATTCAGGTACGGACCTTCTTTTCGTCGCCAGATGGCCAGCGGCTTTTCTGCAGCCATATCAACCACGATCCACTGACTCTCCGCCTGCGCTGCCAGCGTCACAAGTATCCCGTCGTCGCTTGCCGAGAGACGGCAGGCCATGACCTGACTGGCGAGTGATTCGGGTTGCGTGGTGAGAGCCTCCTGCAGGATTGTGCGTTCGTCAGCGCTGAGACCGATATCGCTCCAGGGAATGACGACCTTTGGAAGACTCAGCCCATCCAGTCTTCGCCCTGCGACGTCTCCCTGCAGTTTCGGCAGACTCCCAGTGAGACTGTAGGCAATGACGCCAAACAGAATCAGAAAACAAATGACCGGCACGCCGATCACCAGCGTCCGACTGGGCCGTCGCCGCGCACTCCTGCGCCGCGACTTAACGACCGACGTCGTCACCGGACGTACGGCAAACGGATCGTCTGCAGCCGCGACGTTGCCGTTTGTAAAGACTGGAAGTCCTTCCGGTATTAACGGCCCCCGATCTGCGGCCACATGCTGAGTTTGTATTACGGGCACTTGCAGAGCCGCAGCCTGATTCGGCAGCGGGACACTGGGAATCAGGAGCTTCGTATCACACTTCGGACACCGCCCCTGCTTCCCGGCGTACGCATCTGCCACCCGAATCGTTGCCGTGCAATACGGACAGTTAAATTCAATCGCCATAACACAGATCTCTGCTTTTCCCCAGGACTCAGGTCCACCGAGTCTCAGATGTTCCACATGCGGTCTTGAGCCTGGAGCGGGAATGGTACTCCCTGACATCCCGATTTTCCAACACGGCATTTTCGCCAATCCGCATTGATTATACCACCCGCGGTTGAGGAGGGTGCGATCTGTCCAGTCCGTCGAAAGAGGCGGGATTCTGAATTTTGTTTTGATGCTGTGGCTGGAGTTGAAGATTTGAATTCCTGAGCGAATTGTTTGCTGAACCGAATCGAGTGTTCCCCATCCGGCTTCATGCCCAATGGCGTGGATTTAAGGCGAGCGGGGGATGTTAATCCCCTGATTTGTTCCAGATGACGCCAAAATCAGGGCACTTACGTACCCCGCTCGCCAGTCAGATTCCTTAAGTCCACGCCATTGCGGCTTCATGCCGGTGGAAACCCGGTTTGCCGACTACCACACGAACTGCCCCACTGTTTTCCGGCCCCCAACTGGCTTCCACCGACGCAAGCGGGCTGTTGATTTATACCTCGCGCCGCCATGAGTGACACGTTCTTCGAAATCCTGAATACCTGGATGTTTGACCAGCGTTCATGCTACTGTCCGTGGCTGCGTATTCCGTGCGTTTCAATCGGTTGTCCCTCATTCGGTTGTGCCACTGCGCCGCATGAATTGGACAACCGAATGGGGACAACCGAATTGTGTTATTGTTTCCCGTGCGCGGTATAGTCTGAATTCCATGTGGGCTAGAATTCTGTCAGCAATGGATTGATGGGTGGCCGGGGTTGGAGGGCGCCAGCCTGAAACCCCGGAGCTTCCTTCGCTCCGCTCAGTCCAGCCCCGGCCACCCGATCCATCAAGGCACGACTGACCGAGTACCAAGCTTCCAGCCTGGCATCGACTGACGAAAACGCCTTGTTCTTTGGAGGCAATGACAAGCTGGAAGCTTATTCCACCTTAAAATGACAAGCTGGAAGCTTATCCCACCTTAAATCAACTGCCCGCAAGGTCGGGTGGGGAACGGCCTCCTGGGTTCTTTTCGTTTTAGTTGCCAAACCTTGGTCCACTGGCACGAGGCCAGTGGGTCAATCGAACTGTGGTTCTTCCCACTTGAACTGCGAGAACTTTGAATCACGCAATCTACAAAAATCCCATTGCAAACTCAGGACTGGAGAGATCGCACCCAGTGCAAGAATGGTCCGCAACCAGGCAACGTGTTCTTTGACCAACGAATTCTGGAAAAAATCAATTGTGGTTCCTGCCGCCGAACTATCAGTTGCCTGCAGGACTCAATTTCCACCCGCCCACTTCGAGGAATAAAGGCTTCACAGGTTCAGGCAGCGGTTCTCCAATCATCCCGAGTGCCCATCGTGCACCGTCGGGAATGCCGGAGTCCACTGGATCGACCTTGTACGCTTCCAGCAGACTCGGCACAGCAGATTTCGACCGCATCAACCCCAGCGCGATGGCTGACATGCGTTGCACCTCGTCCAATTCCGCCGGTATGCCAAATCGGTCTGCCAATCGTTCACGAAAAGATTTCTCCAGGTCTGGCACTGGATCGTTTTCATGAAACAGTCCCAAAGCCCACATTGCCGCTGCACGCTTGAAAGTTCCGCCTGGCACAGTCTTACTGAAATGGGGAACCATAACGGCCTGCAAGTTCTTCAAACGCATGAGACCAGCATACTGAATCAGATACGATGACTGCTCTCCGATGTCGGCTCCAACGGGGGCTGAGGCAGGATTGCTGAGCATTTCCTCGTTTCGCATGATGTGCTTCCTGACGGCTTCTTCGACAGCCGGGTCCGGGAACAGATGCAGCATCCATGCCGCTGTGACCAGCACTTCGTTGCGAGAATGTTCAAGCAACGGAACGCAGCGATCTGAAAACTGTGCTGCGCGAAGTTGTCCCAGCAAAAGCAGGCTCTGTTCAATCCCCTGCCAGTTTTCACTGTTTGCTGTCAGCGTGTCACTGACCATCGCAATGATTCCATCTCGCAGCGGGGCCTGTTCTTCGGCCACCAGAAACAACATTTCCCGCGCGACGTTGCGGACTTCCAGATGTCTGTCGCTCAGTTGTTGGTGGAGCCATCCGGAACGTTCTGGATCTGGAAAAAGTCGCATGATGCGGGAGGCTGTCATGCGGACAAATGCATCGCGATGACCTCGTCCGGAGGGTACGGCGACGATAAGTGAATCGGGATCCAGTCGAAACAGTTTCGTCCACGCCGCAGAGGCGACTGCATCTGACGTGTCGGTACACAATCGCAACAATCCTGCATGTGCTTCGGGCTTGCCGCTGGACAACAGCTCGACTCCCAACAGCCGTTCCAGCACATCGCCATCGACAAAAGACTCCGCTTCAGTGAGTGCAATGTCCGGCGTGAGAACGCAGATCGCCTTTGCCGCCGCACGGCGTTTCTCATAAGCCTCCAACTTCCCGTGCAGGATTGAAAGGAGAAGATCGGAAACCTGTGAATCTCCCAGTGCCGCGAGACCATCACAGGCCAGCGACACTGCCACGGCCGTCTCGTATTCGGCGGTAAGACGTTGCTTCCAGACGTTCGCTGCGGCCACAACTTTCCAGCGTGCCAGAGCAGGTTCGATCCACAGTCGTTGCCCGTCATTGGCGTACTCGTTGAGTTTGAGTACAGCAGCAGATGATGATGACTCGTCGGCATTGATCAGCGCTCGGGCACACGCAAAACGTACACGCAGACTTGAATGCGACTCAAGATGTTTCAGCAGAATGTCCGACGAACCGCTGATATCCTGGAGTTTTTCATGTGCGACTCGCGCCAGACTGACGGCTGCAGTTTCCAGCAATTCATCATTGTCGGATTCACGGAGTGTCTTGTCGAACAATGGCACAAAACGCGGCCCGATTGTGTTGACATTCCGAGGCGGAATCAGATGCGGCTCAAGAAACATCCGCCTTGGCAGATTATTGAAACGTGCAATATGAGCAATATCAAGCCTTCCGAGAAACGGATCGTGCGGGGAGAATGCAGGATCCGGAAGTTCACTTTGCCAAATCCTGCTGCCAGAATCCTGAACGGCAACATCACCCTCCGGGCTGTCTTGAGCTGGGGTGAAGTTTTGTGGCAGGAAAAGCAACACTGCAACGGCCTGGAATCTGAGGCAGAAAGTCCGAATTCGCCGCGACCGTGACATCATAACGCAACTCACGTATACATTTCGTGCTAAAGACACTGCAGCCCTGTGGAGACTAAACCTGGATGTCAGACAATAACAACACGTTGCCCTTAATGAGAACGCATCGTGCTGCATTTGTAAAGATTTCCTGGAGGCATGCGTTGCAACACGTCATGAGCAGCTTGTCGAACTTATTCCTCAGTGATGAGCATCGCTTGATTTGCTGCAACTGGTCCTTGAATGATCTGCTGGGCTCCATCAGGCCAGCGGACTGTGATTTTGTCGATGACGTCGGCGGTTCCCAGTCCGAAGTACAGCGGCAATAAACTTTGCGACAGGTAGCCCGACTTGCCATCGTGAACCTGCGTCCGGACCTGGTCACCGAACGACACCTGAATGATCGCCCCCAGGCCATCACTCCCTGATTTCGTGCCACGCAGTTGCACCTCGAGATATCGCATTGCCGGATTTCGCTCGGAGAGATTGCTGATCAGGACCATTGGTGGCGAATTGAAATCGTTCGTCACGTAAAGGTCCGTCCAGCCGTCTCGGTTTGCATCAAGCGGTGTCGCGTCGCCCGACCAGCCACGATCTTTGAGGCCGGTTTCATCCGATACATCGCGAAAATGGTTATCACCTTCGTTGTGGTAGAGAATACTCTGTTCCGACATTTCCCAGTACATGTGCCCACCAAATGCTTTGTCGGAGCCGATGTAATATGGCGACTCTTTAAGCGTCGGATCGCCACTGTAGCCGATCTCATCGGTGGTGAACTTGCCGACATTGGTAAGCAGCAGGTCGAGCCGCCCGTCGCGGTCATAGTCGAAGAAGACACCTGTCGATGAATGGCCGCTGTATTCGAGACCGCAGTTCGCCGTCCGGTCTTCAAATCGACCCTGTCCGTCGTTTACGAAGAAGGCGTTTCCGTGCCGAGTTGTAGTGACATACAGGTCCGGGTCGCCGTCGTTGTCCGTATCTGCGAATGAGGCGGCGACATCTGCACCGATTCGCACATGAATGTCGCACTTACCGAGGTCAACAGACGTGATGCACAAAGCCCCCGTTCCGGGACAGATATTCTGCCCGCCAGCAATGTTCGGTTCCAGCCAGTTGAATGAGGATTGGATCACGGATTCGCTGATTCACCACTAACCCCATCTCATTTTCATGTGGTTCGTCTTTGACTGAATCTTGTGAACCACATCCGCCAGCGAATACAAGACTCAAAACCCCGGCTGCAAACAGCAAGCTTTGACGATGGAATTCCACGCTGAACGGGTGCGATCCGCGCCATGCGCCCGGAAATGTTGAAAATTACTGGGTTTGTTAAAGGCATAGGGTTGTTACGGGGGGAAAAGCTAATAGCGTGAGT
>JAYTAK010001399.1:0-2362 GCA_043737515.1 Candidatus Kuenenia sp.
TCGCCGTCTGTCTCGGCCTGCGTCCGAATATCACGCCGCGCGCGTTGCTCGCCAGTTTGCGGGACAAGGGACTGACCCGCACCGACGACCTGGCGCGGACGCTGCAAGCCGAAGGCCGCGAAGGCGAAATCCTGCATCAGCAACAACAGCTCGGCCTGATCCTTGACGCGACGCGGACGCTCTTAAGTAGCCCTCACGCTCCGCGTGAGGACAGCCGAATGTTGATCGACGCTGTTCCTCTGACCGACGTCCGATCTGACACGCCGCCTGAACCCGCGCTCGGCTTTCCTCACGCGGAGCGTGAGGGCTACACTCCGGCCCTCGCCGCTTTGCAATTCGCGGCGCTGTTGCCCCCGGACAATGTGCCGTGGCGGCAGTCTCCCTGCTCGCTCCAGGTAACTCGTTCTTGCAGCGGCTGGCCGAGTCCGACCCGGCCAACGCCGAGGCACACCATGTCCGTGATTCGGTGTGCCTGCGCGTTGCTTGTCACACCCTACAGAGTACACATGATCGCCGCCGAGCCGCAGGGATGGCGTCAATCAGCGGGATTTTTGCTCAACGAGGAATCCATGCTGTGGAATGCCGGTGGTCGATGGTAATAATCCGCCAGAGGGCTTGTACGAATATTTTCTGCCGGAGCGGCATCTGATGAGTGCGAATGATGTTGTGCTGGCAATTACAGGAGCCAGTGGTTCCGCATATGCCTTGCGGCTGGCTCAGGTGCTGCTGGCGGCTGGAAAGCATCTGCATCTGGTAGTGAGCGGTGCGGCTCGACAGGTGCTGACGCGAGAGCTGGAAGCGGAATTTCCGGACAACGGAGCGTCGTCAGCCGAATGGTCGGCGATGATTGATCACACACTCGCCGGGCCGATCGCGAGTGCCTGGGGATTTCGCCCGCTGGCAGGTTCCAATGCCGCATCGTCGCCGGGTTCCGTGCGAGCCTACGGGACGTCGGACTATTCAGCAGGAATCGCGAGCGGTTCGTTTCGCACCAGCGGCATGGTGATTTGTCCGTGTTCGATGGGCACATTGTCGGCCATTGCAACCGGCGCATCGACAAATCTGATTCAGCGCGCGGCGGATGTGCATTTGAAGGAACGCCGACCGCTGGTTCTCGTGCCGCGCGAGACGCCGTTGAGTCTGATTCAGTTGGAGAACATGACGCGCCTCAGTCATGCTGGCGCGACGATCATGCCGTCGATGCCGGGCTTTTATCACAGGCCGATGCAGATCGCGGATCTCGTCGATTTTGTGGTGGCCAGGATTCTCGACCATCTGCACGTTGAGCATTCGCTGATCGAACGCTGGGGTGGGGAAAACACGCAGGATGAGCAGTAGATCCGGAACAATTGGCCGGTTCCGAAAACTTTCTGAAGAGTGCCCTGATTCTCAAGGGCGAGCCACAAGATTCAGGATACACTCTTCCGACTTTCCGATTACGCATCCTCAACTCAACCCTTCACGGACGAAACACGAAGAATCCGCACGATCCTGTTTCCTGAGACGTATGCATGGTCAGTCCACGTGAATCATTACGCATCGTGCTTGCGGCTTCAGAAGCCGTGCCGTTTTCCAAGACCGGGGGACTGGCCGATGTAGCCGGGGCGCTGGCGAAATCGCTCGATCAACTGGGTCACGACGTCACGTTGATTCTGCCCGATTATTTTCTGCTCCGTCAAACCAACGTGTCATTGCCGGCGATCCACGATACGGGGTTGAGATTTTCGATCCCGATGAATGGGCGTTCGGTCGCAGGTGCGGTCAACTGGGCGACATTGCCGAACTCCGGCGTGCGCGTGCTGTTGGTACGCCAGCCGGAATACTTTGACCGTCGTCATCTGTATCAGGAACATGGTCACGGCTACGTCGATAACTGCGAACGCTTTTGCTTCTTCAGCCGCGCCGTGCTGGAGATTTGCCGCCAGATGATCCTGCGACCGGATGTGATGCACTGCAACGACTGGCAGACCGGGCTCGTCAATGGTCTGCTGCAGACGCAGTACAACGCGCGTCCTGGTTTTGAACGCACGGGCAGCGTGATGACGCTGCACAATATGGCCTTTCAAGGCAGATTCTGGCACTTCGATATGTCGCTCACGGGGATGGACTGGCGGCACTTCAATCAAAATCAGATGGAAGCCTGGGGCGATCTGAATCTGCTGAAGACCGGCGTCGCTTTTGCGGATCAGATCACAACTGTCAGTCCGACCTATGCCGCCGAGATCTGCACGCCGGACGGTGGCTACGGCCTGGAAGGTTTGCTCTCACATCGTCGCGACGACCTTGTCGGAATCCTCAACGGGATTGATGACGACGTCTGGAATTCGGAAACGGATCAACTCATTCCCACGCCGTATTCGAT
>JAYTAK010001400.1:0-5450 GCA_043737515.1 Candidatus Kuenenia sp.
AATCTTGAGAAGGTATTCCCGTTTCCGCTGGTGGCCGATCCGGAAATGACAGTCTTCCGCGAGTACCGTTGCTACGACGACTTCGAAAAGGCGGCCCTGCATGGCACATTTGTGATCGATGCGCAGGGAAAAATTCGCTGGCAGGACATCAGCTATGAGCCGTTCATGGACACGGAATTTCTGATCAAGGAAGGCCAGCGACTGATTTCATTCGATCACCTGTCCCCCGCATCACACGTCCCCAACGCGACGACTGCGGCGAATGATCCCTGAACAAGCGTTCTTTGGAGTGCGGTGACTCGTCACCGCTTTCTTTTTCAGGTAATTTGGCTCTGGGAAAGTCGACTGCGATGACTTGTCCTCCTTTTTCACTTACCGCATTCAGAGCTTCCAATGATCCGCTACCTGATGTTACTCGTGGTACTTGCACCGCAGATCGTCTCAGCTCAGGATGATCTTGCTGAGCGGTCAAAGCAGGCCATGAAACAGGCGGCGGAATTCTTTCATCAGAAAGTTGCGATCAACGGTGGTTATGTCTACGAGTACTCGCTCGACCTGCAACAGCGACAGGGAGAAGGCAAAGCCGCACCGACCGAAATCTGGGTGCAGCCGCCGGGGACGCCGACTGTCGGCATGGCTTTTGTGAGTGCATTTGAAGCCACCGGCGACGAGCAATTCCTCACTGCCGCCATGGATGCCGCGCACGCACTGATGTTCGGTCAATTGGAATCTGGTGGCTGGAATGCAAGCATCGATTTTGATCCAAAGGGGCCTCATGCAGATCGCTATCGCAACGGCAAAGGCCGCGCGAAGGGAAAGAACTTTTCATCGCTCGACGACGACAAGACACAGTCTGCGGTATGCCTGCTGATGCGAGTCGATAAGTCGCTGGAATTCAAGGACGCCGAAATTCATGATGCCACGACGCTGGCACTGAACTCCCTGCTGACGGCGCAGTTCCCCAATGGCGGTTTTCCACAAGGATGGAGACAGCCGGTTTCGCCGCAGCCGGTGAAGATAGGCGCGTATCCGGACTACGAATGGCGCACGGAAAATCGCATCAAGGAATACTGGGACTACTACACCCTGAACGATGGCCTGGCCGGAACCGTTGCCCGCACTCTGCATCTGGCTCATCAGACCTACGGCGATGCAAAGTACCGGGACGCATTGCTGAAGCTGGGAGACTTTCTGATTCTGGCTCAGATGCCGGAACCGCAACCGGGGTGGGCTCAGCAGTACAACTTCGACATGCAGCCCATGTGGGCCAGAAAATTTGAACCCCCTGCAATTTCCGGTCGTGAGTCCGAGGACGCCATGGAAACATTGCTTTTTCTGTTTGAAATCACGGGCGATCAGAAGTTCCTCACGCCGATCGAACCGGGGCTTGCGTGGCTGAAGCGATCGGTCCTTGCAGACGGCCAGATCGCTCGATTCTATGAAATGCGGTCGAACCGCCCGTTGTACTTTGTTCGCGACACGTACGAACTGACGTACGATGACAGTAATTTGCCGACTCACTATGGCTTCAAGGCAAGGCCCCGGATCGACAAGATTGAAAAGCGGTATCAGGAACTCAAACAAACCGGCAAGTTTCGTAAGTCCGTCAGCAACCTGAAGACACTGACGCGCGACGCCGAGCGAATTGTTTCTGAGCTGGATTCAGAAGGCCGCTGGCTGTCCGACGACAAAGGAAAACCGGTCACAGCCGCGACACATTTGAAAGGCGAAGATCACGTCATTTCCAGCGAACTCTTCAGTCGCAACATGGAACGCCTGAGTGAGTATCTGACGGCTGCGAAAACGGGCGAATAGTCGATGCACGGTAATGAGTCTCCAACAGTGATCGATACACAGGACGTGGTCCTCCTGGGAGCCAGCAATCTGGTGCTGGGATGGCAGGCCGTGGTTGATTCGCTTCGGAAAGTGACAGCGGCACCCATCAATCTCAACGTCGCGCTGGGGATGGGGCGGTCGTACGTCAAAACCAGCGCGTTCTGGTTTCGTCGGTTACCGGCGATCCGCAACTGCGGTTTGTGGGAACGTTTGCCGAGCGCGTCGCCAAATCCGCCTCTGGTCCTTATCACGGATCTGGGCAATGATATCGTGTACGAGTTTGAACCAGATCAGATCGCCGCAACAGTCCGTCAATGCATCCGGCAGATTCTCGACTGGCGATCGGATGCGAAGATGGTCGTCACAGGACTACCGCTGGCGTCGCTCACACGGATCGGAAGACTGCAATTTCAGATCGCGCGCACGATCATGTTCCCGGGCTGCCCGCTCTCGCGGACTTCGATTCTGGAACGCTCGCTGTCTCTCGATCAGTGCGTGCGGCAGGTGGCCGTCGAGTTTGGTATTTCGGTCGTTGAACCTGAACCGCAGTGGTACGGTATGGACGCGATCCATGTTATGCCAAAGTTTCGAGCAGCAGCGTTCCAGAAATACTTCGCTGCGTTTGAACTGGCGACGCCGACAATTGATTTCCAAACATCTGCAAAAGTCCGGATCGAACTGCCCACGGCTGCGGCGAGAACGGTTTTCGGACGAAACAGGATTGTCGAACAGCCGGTTTTTCGTTCGTCCGAGATTGTGGTCTCGGCATGGTGAGTGTTGGAAAAGCCAGGATGGCTACCGTTTTCGCTGAGAAAAAGATCGTTTAACCGCGGGCCCATCGGGCCGCGCGCACTGCGGCCCTGAGCGCGGGGCGATGCCCACGCGGTCATGAGTGAGAGAATTGGGGAGCGGCATGCGTCAGCTTGCCGGTACAAAAAAAGCGACGTACCGGAGGGCTCACGCCACTCCGCTCGCCTGACTCACTTCTGGCCGCGCGAAAGTCTAAACGCTGTACGCTGGTGATTGTTTGTGGCTCGATGGGGCGTTCAATGGTATACTGCAACCGCCCCGAGGCCACTGTTTAAGTAATCCCATGTCACTACTTGAAATTGACAACCTCACTGTGAATTACGGCGCGATCGAAGCGATCCGGGGCTGTTCGCTGCGCGTCGAGAAGGGCGAGATCGTTACGCTGATCGGTGGCAACGGTGCCGGGAAATCGACGACGCTGCGTACGATTTCAGGACTGCTCAAACCGAAGAACGGAACGATTCGGTTCGACGGTCGGGCGATTGAGGGCCGTCCTCCACATTCGATCACACAGAGCGCACTGATCCATGTGCCCGAGGGACGCGGGATTTTTGCCAACCTGACCGTTGAAGAAAACCTGATGCTTGGTGCCTATTCGCGAAATAATCTGCGCGAGATTCTCGAAGATCGCGAGATGGCCCTGAACTTATTTCCCCGAGTCCGCGAACGCCTGAAACAGGCGGCAGGAACATTGTCCGGCGGTGAACAGCAGATGCTGGCGATCGCGCGAGCTTTGGTGGCCCGGCCGAAACTTTTGATGCTCGATGAACCGTCGCTGGGACTGGCGCCTCAGATCGTGCAGACGATTTTTCAGGTGATCCGGCAGATCAATCGCACGGGCGCGACGATTCTGCTGGTCGAACAGAACGCCGCGATGGCACTGCAGGTGGCGCATCGAGCCTACGTGATCGAAGTCGGTTCCATCGAAATGGAAGGCCCTGCTGCTGAACTCGCCGCCAGCGACGAGGTTCGCAAGGCGTATCTGGGTGCTCATTGAGGTCTGAACTGTGACTGCTGATTCGAATCGTAGAGAGTTCACATGGTGCCTGTCGCGACGCAGTATTCCGCAGTCGCGATTGCCCGCCTTGATGGGAATTCTGAACGTTACGCCGGACAGTTTTTCCGATGGCGGCAGGTTCAGCACCATTGAGGCTGCCGTAAATCGCGCGCTGCAGATGGCGGAAGACGGCGCTGACATAATCGACATCGGCGGTGAATCGACGCGCCCCGGCGCGGAGTCTGTATCGCTGGATGAAGAACTTCGCCGCACGATCCCGGTGATTCAGAAGCTGGCCAACCAACTGCGCGTGCCTATGTCAATTGATACGACCAAGGCCGAAGTCGCGCGGCAGGCGCTGGATGCCGGAGCCGAAATCGTCAATGATATTTCCGGCCTCACCTTTGATCGCCACATGCTGGAAGTCTGTCGTAACGCCGACGCCGGAATCTGCGTGATGCACATTCAGGGCACTCCGCAAACGATGCAGCAGAATCCGCAGTATGGAAATGTGGTGAGCGAAGTGATTGAGTTCCTGCAGCAACAGGTCGATCGGTGCCTGATGGCCGGCATTCCCGCAGAACGCATGTGCGTCGATCCGGGCATCGGATTTGGCAAGACCGCCGATCACAATCTGGAACTTATGTCTGCCGTGCCGAGAATCCAACAGGCGCTGCAGTGTCCGGTATTGATCGGTCACTCACGCAAACGATTCCTGTCAAAGATCCTCGGTCGCACAGTGGAAGAACAATCCTCCGGCACAATCGGCGTAGCGGTGGCTCTCGCCGAACTCGGCACCGACGTCCTCCGCATCCACGATGTCCGTGCGGTTCGTGATGCCCTTGTGGCGTGGGACACAATTCGATGCGGATTCTTTACTGGACCAACGGAGCGGAGCCGCTGAAAACGTTGAACATTAAATTGTGTAAGGTATTGTTCGATCCCGATGAGTGATATGCAGCGAAAAAGACAGCAGCCAAGATCCTGCACCTGAGGGGAGAGGCCTCGGTTGCTGTCGTTTCACGTACAATCCTGCGAATTACGGCTGTCCTTCACTGGCTTTGGCCCCTTGTTCCGCAGAATATGCATCCATCTGGGTATCATCCATCAGCGGGGGAGTGGCTTCTCCTCCCGGTGTTTTGTCTTCAACATGCCCCGTCGAGGCGTCGCCGCCGCAGCCGACGAGTGTAGAAACTGCAAAAAGCATCAGCAACAATGATCGTAAGATAACCATTCGAAAATCCCCTGAATTCAAAATTGTTAAAATCGACGCCACAATGTCGCACAGTTCACATTGGCGAACACTCACCTGGCTCGAAGTCGAGATTAGAACCAGACGCACGGCCCGTTTCCAGTCACTCATGCACCAATTGAAAAACTTCCATGTTTGGAAATCGCAAAATCCGGCTCTTTGGCATCATCATGGCACTGCTCTGTTTCCTGGTGGTGATTGTTCTGATTACACAGGATTTTCTAGCAAAACGGCGAACTGAGCGGTTAGCGCGACTACGCACGACGTGCAGTGAGTATGCCACGCAACAGGACTGGACAGGACTTGAAACAGCAGCGAATGATTGGATTGAGCTGGATTCGGCGGCCGCCGATGCCTGGCTGAATCTGGCTGAGGCTCATCAAAAACTGGGAAGAATGAGCGAATGTGTCGATGCCTTGCTCAAGGTTCCCAGACAGGATCCGAAAGCCAGGCAGGCATTGTTGTTGGCGTCAGAAATGCAGCTTGGAGAAGCTCATCAGCCATCGCATGGAATTGACACGTTGCGTGAATTGCGAGATCTGGCTCCACATGTCG
>JAYTAK010001401.1:0-5449 GCA_043737515.1 Candidatus Kuenenia sp.
TGCGCGGCATGCCTTCCAAAAGGCTCATCACGACGGAGCGTGATGGCTACATTTGCCACTCGCTTGACCCTATCGCAGAACATGCGAAGCTGCGGGAAATCTGACTTTCCCACCGGAATCTCCATCCCCAGGAGTGTGGCTCATGCTGAGTTCTGTTCGCCAAATTGTGTTGCTGTGCGCGCTGGTCCTGGTTGCTCATTCTGCTGTTGCTGAGCAACCGAAGCTGGAATTGAAAAAGGGCGACCACATCGCCATCATCGGCAACACGCTGGCCGATCGGCTGCAGCATTATGGGCATCTGGAGACGACGTTGCACTATCGCTTTCCCGAACACGATCTCGTCGTGCGAGATCTGGGGTTCAGTGGCGACACGCTGACTGAGCGGCCTCGTTCAGAGAATTTCGGTTCACCCGATCAGTGGCTGACGAAGGTCGAAGCCGACGTGATCATCGCGTTCTTCGGCTACAACGAATCTTACGCCGGTGAAGCCGGTCTGCCGCAGTTTCGGAAGGATCTGGAAGCGTTCATCGATCACACGCTCGCCCAAAAGTACAACGGCGAATCGTCTCCGCGACTTGTGCTGTGTTCGCCGATCGCGTTTGAAGATCTGAAGTGGCCGCACCTGCCCGATGGGAAGGTGCAGAATAAGAATCTTGAGTTGTACACGGCGGAAATGGCAAAGGTTGCAGCGGAGACAAAGACGGTATTCTTCGATCTCATTCCGGTAACAAGACTTGCCTCGCGAATGAAGGTTAAGGACATGAGTCCGCTCAGGAATCTGGAAGGACAGTCACGGACCAGGTTCACTATTGCAGATACCGCTTTTAGCGATCCAAAACTGGTGGATCAGCACGGCGATATGACGGAACTCACAATCAACGGTATTCACGTAAACGAACGCGGTAGTTCCTTTGTGGCCGCAATTATTCAGGACTCTGCTTTTGGCAAACAGCCTCCGCGTGATTTAGAACGATTTGAAGCCATTCGAGAGGCCGTCCTCGCCAAGAACCACATCTGGCACAACGTTTATCGAGCTACGGATGGCTACAGCGTGTTCGGCGGTCGTTCGACGTTGCAGTTCGTCGATGGGCAGACCAACTTCGATGTGATGCAGCGGGAATTGGAAATCCTGACGGCGATGACGGCTAACCGCGATGCCGTGATCTGGGCGGCGGCACAGGGAAAAACGATCGAACCGGATCACGCCAATCTTCCAAAGCCGCTCGAAGTCAAAACCAACAAGCCTGGTGAACTCGAAGGCGGGCGTCACAAGTTCCTCGGTGCCGCCGAAGCCATCGACAAGATGACGGTTCATGCGGGCATGAAGGTCAACGTGTTCGCGTCGGAAGAAATGTTCTCGGACCTCGTCAATCCCGTGCAAAGCGCCGTCGATACCGACGGACGTCTGTGGGTTGCTGCATGGCCCACGTATCCGCACTGGAATCCGCTCGAAGCGATGAACGACAAGCTGCTGATCTTCCCGGATGATGACAACGACGGCGTGGCCGATCGCTGCATCACTTTTGCCGACGGTCTGCACAATCCGACGGGTTTCGAATTTTGGAACGGCGGCGTTTTGGTTGCGATGGCACCGGACATCTTCTTCCTGAAGGATACGGACGGCGACGATCGAGCCGACGTGAAGGAACGCATCTTCCACGGTCTTGACTCCGCGGATACGCATCACACGGCGAACGGATTTACGATGAGCCCCGGCGGGAAGTTCTATTTCTCGCGTGGCATTTTTCACGCAGAAAACTTCGAAACGCCATGGGGGCCGACGAAGCGATTCGGCACCGGCGGGACCGGGGTTTACGAATGGGATCCGGTCACGTTTGACATCAACTTCCATTTCCCGATCGGCCCGAATCCTCACGGCGACACCTTCGACCAATGGGGCAATCAGTTTGTGACGGACGGCACGGGCGGCACCGGAAACTATGTCGGTATGCCGGGCCACGGGGCTCCGGGACAGCTTTATGAAAAGCGGGTCCGCCCGGTACCAGCGATTCAGATTCTCGACAGCCAGCATTTCCCGGAAGCAAATCGCGGCAATCTGCTGATCGCCAACGTGATTGGTTTCCAGGGAGTGACTCAGTACAAGTTCGAAAAGCAGGGAGCCGGTTTCTTCGCGAAGGAAGTCGAGCCGATCCTGTACTCGTCCGACCAGAACTTCCGCCCGAGCGACATGGAAATCGGCGGCGACGGTGCTCTGTATGTGCTCGACTGGCAGAACCCGATCATCGGCCACATGCAGCACAACCTGCGTGACCCCAGCCGAGATCATCTGCACGGCCGTATCTATCGAGTCACCGCCGAAGGCCGCGAGATTCAGCCTGTGCTGAAGCTGGAGAAGGCCAGCACGGCGGATGTTGTGAAGGCTCTGGGTTCACCGACGCTGGCAGAACGCTACCGGGCGCGACTGGAATTGACAGGGCGGAATCCGGATGAAGTCGTTGCAGCGGTGAGGGAGTGGGTGAAGCAATTTGATGCGAAGAAGCCGGAGGATGCCAGAAATCTGGTGGAGGCGATGTGGGTGGGCCAACAAACTCGTCGGTCGGAACTGTCCCTAGACATCGAATTACTGGAATCGCCGGTCGCCGAAGCACGCGCAGCGGCAGTTCGGGCGCTCCGCGATTTTCTTCGTGAAGAATTACACAGAAACCCGGAACGCAGCTTCGGTCCGCTCGACAGCGGAGGTGATTTGTTCATGAATCTTGCAGCAGATCCATCGCCACAAGTTCGTGCCGAACTCGTCGTATTTGCGACCTATCTCAGAGACCCATCTGGATTTGCCGCCGAGCTTATCTTCACTGCCATGCAGACCGAGCAAGATCCTCAGCTTAGCTACGTCATCAACGAAGCCCGCGGCATCATCAATCTTGATGATGCGATTCGTGAAACGCTGGCTCGCGGTGAAAAGCTTTCACGCAACGCCGAAGCCTATGCACTTTCCAACGCCAGCGTCGATGACCTGCTGAAAATGGAGAAGTCGGAGGGCGTTTATCGAGCCATCCTGACACGCGAAAATGTGCCAGTCGAAACGCTGCAGCAATCGCTATCTGGCCTCGCCAAACTTCGCAAGGTGGCCGAGATCGAAGAACTCTTCACGCTCATCGAAGAACTCAACGCCAAAGCCAGCGTAAATGTTCTCAACAGTCTCAGCCAGTTGCTCGCCAGCCAGCCGACCGATCAACTCGCAAAAGTGCGAGACCGCATTGCGACTCTCGCTACCACCGCGAAATCGGGCGAAACGCGCCGAGTCGCCATTGCCGCCTGGATCAGTGCGGATGGCAACGGCGATGCTGTCTTCACGGCTGTCGAGAAAGACCAGTTGAAACTGGAAGACGTCCTGCGATCCGTTTCGCTGGTTTCCGCTGCCGAAGCCAAAGGATCGCTGTTCGATCGCATCGCCACGCTTGTCCCGAAACTGGCGGGTTCCAAAGGATCGTCTCCGTTGACTCAGGCTGGCCTGAAAGTCGATTTCTACGCTCCGAGCCCGTCCAACGTCGCTCGCGAGACGCTGCAGGCGATGACACCATCAGCCAGCGGCGTCGCGACGACCATCGACATGGATCAGCCCGTGCTGAAGACTCGCGATGCGTTCGCTCTCATGTTCACCGGACATATCGTGATTGACAAGCCCGGCAAGTACACCTTCTTCATCGCCTCCGACGACGGTTCTCGCTTCTACATTGACGGCGAACTGCTCATCGATAACGACGGCCTGCACGGCATGGTCGAAAAGAAGGGCACCGTTCAATTGACCGCTGGCCTGCACCCGATCGTTGCAACCTACTTTGATAACGGCGGCGGTGATGGACTGACGATGTCGTGGAACGGCCCGGGCATCAAGAAGCAGGAAATCCCGGCCAGCGTCCTTGTGTCCGCCGCCGAACAGACCATTCAGGATCTCGGCATTCAGGCGATGATGGAAGTTCCCGGCAACGAAGCTGGCAAGACGAAGCTGCTCGCCAGCCTGCTGAAAGAACGAGCCTCCGTTAACACGTCTCTGCAGTCGCTCAGCGTGATCCCGACGGAAGCATGGCCACAGGAACAACTCGGCAATCTGGCCGAAGCCGCCGTGTCGTATCTCGCCAGCCGCGAACCTCGCGACCGCAATTCCAGTCAGGCTGAACTGGCCCTCAAGATCGCGGAAGGTGTCAAGACCCGTCTCGACGCTGCCGGACGAGCCCGCTTCGAAAAGCGTCTGGCGGAAGTCGTCGTGCCGCTGATTCAGCTTGGTACAGTCCGCGAACGCATGATCTATGACCGAGAAACTATCGCCGTCCAAGCCGGTCGTCCGGTGGAATTTCGTCTGACCAATACCGACAACATGCCGCACAACTTCACCGTTGTACTACCCGGCTTCATGGCCGAAGTCGGCGAACTGGCAGAAGCGACCGGTCGAGATCCCGATGCAGCCGCACGCAACTTCATCCCGAAGAGCGACAAGATTCTGGTTGGCAGCAAGCTGGTGCAGCCCGAGCAATCCGATTCCATCTTCTTTGATGTGCCGAAGGAACCGGGAATTTATCCTTACGTCTGCACCTACCCCGGCCACTGGCGCCGCATGTACGGAGCGCTCTACGTCGTCGCCGATCTTCCAGCCTACGAAGCCGATTCTGCCGCCTACCTGGCAGCCAACAAACTGGAAATGAAAGACGACCTCTTGAAATACCTCGGCCGCAACACCGACTGGCAGCTCGACGATCTGAAGGGCGACGTGATGCACCTTGCTCACCGAGCCAACAACTTCGAAGTCGGCCAGCAACTCTTCAAAGCCGCCGCCTGCATCGGCTGTCACAAGCTCAACAATCAGGGCAACAACATCGGCCCGGATCTGACCAAACTGCCGCCCGAGTACTCCAAAGTGGACGTCCTCGAACATCTCCTTAACCCCTCGAAGAAGATCGACAAAAAATACCAGTCGAACATCATCGAACTCACCAGTGGCAAGGTCCTCACCGGCCTCATCACCGAAGAAACCGGCGACGCCATCAAGCTCATCGACAACCCGGCGACTCCCGAGAAGATCACCACGATCCCCAAAACCGAAATCGAATCCCGCACCCTCAGCGACGTCAGCATCATGCCGAAAGGCGTGCTGAACAAACTGACGCGCGAAGAGATTTTTGATTTGCTGGCGTATGTGCTGGGAGGCGGGGATAAGCAGAACGCGCTGTTTGAGGAGCATGAACACAATCACTGACGCGACCGATCAGTAGGGCGTTGACATGCGTAGCGCGGGAACACCGATGTGGTTCGGGCATCCCTGGTTGTTCGACACTCCGTGTATAGAATCCAGTTACCCAGCGCGGGCTTCGCCCGCAACCCAAAGTGACAAACGTATGGAACACTAATCGACGCTGATCTGCGCTAATCCACGGCAATCGTACCATCAGTGAAGATCAGCGTCGATTAGTGTTCCCCGTTCCTGCGTGCCGGG
>JAYTAK010001402.1:0-12581 GCA_043737515.1 Candidatus Kuenenia sp.
GGCTTGCCGTGTTTGTCGCGTCGTTCAGGACAAAGCATCAGCCACCGCCGGGCAACTTCAGAATCATCCCACTCCGCCACAACATCCGGTCGCGACCTCAGGACCAGATGAAAATGGTTGCTGAGAATTGCCTGACACAGCAAATCAATCCCAAAGTGCCGAGCCTGATGAATCAACTGTTCATCGAGCCACACCTTACGATGATCAAAGTTTTTCCCGCTGAACGCATCATCTCCGAGCAGAAAACACCGCCGCACCGTGCGATTCATCACATGCACAATCGCGATTTCATCCGCCGCAAACACCTCCACCCGAGCCAACCGTGCCATGACCAGCCACCTTTCCCCAAGCAGATCAACCAATCCAAAAACCCAACCTTCCGCTCATCTTACCAACTCAACCCAAACCGTCAAGTATAAACCTGTGTCCCCGGGATCCTTCCCCGGGATCCTTCCCCGGGATCCTTCCGTTCCGTTTGCGACGTTCGTCGATCAGTACAGCCACGCCGGTAAACGCGCCAAGCAAAATACACGCGACAGCCCACGGCGAATTGTACGCCGCTTGCTCTTTCCCCTTTTGCTCGTCCAAAACAATGGGCTGCGTCCCCTTTCTGCGTCAATTCTGCGTCAAAACAATGAGCTGCTTTCCCTTTCTGCTTTCCCTTTCTCTTTCCAACCTTCAGAAGGAACTTTGTCAGGTCTCATTTGGACGATCAAGAAGATTTCGAAGCCATTCGACCGGAGGTCTGCGATTGTCGAAGGTCCAATGTGGATCATCCTTCAGCGTCCGTTCAAGGAAATCCATTTCATCAGGCCCGAGTTCAACGGGGAAGTATGAACACACGACTTTGCGACTCCCTGCGATTAGTCTAACGACTTTCCAACTGCGCAAGAATTCCTCATGCAGCTTTGCGCGGACTTCGGGTTCGATTTCGCACGATCCGATGCGATCCCATGATACGACCAGCATGTTTAGTACGCGCACAATGAAGATCATGTCTGTCACAGACACGACGACACTATTTCGACCTTCTGTCATCGTCATTTCCGTCTAATAATCCGGGGGTTCAAGAGTGCCAAATCACCATCAACGACCCATTCCCATGCCTGTGCAGTTGGATTCCATCGGCGGGTCACGAGGTCTTTGGGAACATCAAATTCGACAAAGTCTCTCCCGCGGCCTTGCTTAAGCAAATACTTTGTCTCGGCGTCTGCTGCGGACAGTGGTTTCCCTTTCGCTGGTTCCATAAATACCTTGTTCTGGTCTGAAGCGCGAATCACACCATCTTTTTCAATTCCACGGCTGCCAACTCGATTCGTGTAGTGACGCATCCGGTACGTCTCGCCGCTATTATGTACCAGAACCCCGGATTGACCAACGAAGTACACATGCTCGCCATCGACTTCGAGGTTATAGACAGGGAGTTGTTCTGCAATGGGTTCGGCTCGTTCGAGCGTTGTGGTGCGGCCGTCGGCGAGGCGGAGATGTTCGCCGGATTCGAGTGATCCTGCCTGCACGAAGTCCTGACGGTCTTCGCTCCAGAATGGATGATTTGACGTCGAGCCAATCGGAGTCGCTTCCCCTGCGATGTACAGGTTCAGGACTTCGCCGGATGAATGCTCAAACGTGCCCGTGACGAGGCGGCCTTCGCCGATGATCGTGTCGGGACACGGCTCCGTGGCCTGCAACGTCGCCCAGTCGCCGATGCCCAGTTCTTCAAACTCCAGCCAGACTTTGCCGCTGTTGTTTCGTTCGACGGCGTCGATCCACGCCATCGGCCGAGCCAATCCGATCCTGAGCCATCCACCATCCGGCTTGTTCATCATAAACCGATGAACGTGCCAGGTCTTCGGATCGAACTGTCCAAAGTCGCCTGCCGCCTGTCCCGGCGTTTGAGGATTGTCGGCAAGAACCTTGTAACCCGCTGGTTGAATCTCGCGGATCGCTACCGTTTTATATTTCGGGGTCGATGTAGGTGCTGCTGCGGCCTCGGCAATTGCTGAAGGCGTGACGGGATCGATCGATCTGCCGGCAAAACCCAGCCAAATGCCAAACAGGACGGTGAGGACTGAAACGGCTTTGAGCGTGCTGGAGAAACGGCTGTTCTTTGGCGGTTGATAATCGGCGGTAACCCCCTCGTCCGCCCTGTCAGCCACCTTCTCCCCCGAACTTCGGAGGAGAAGGGACGGCGTGTGATCGGTGCCTGGAGTTTGGTTGCTGCTGTTGATTGGCTGAGCCACCTTGGTTGGTAATCCTGCCCGGCAGGCAGGACCTACAGAAGTCGCAGCTTCGTTCAGCATGACCATGGAATCTGAATCCTGGAACAAATGATCTTTCGCCTTGTCATCGGGATCATATCCGAGCGACTTTGCGGGGTGAAGTACCTTCCGTTTGCGACGTTCGTCGATCAGTACAGCCACGCCGGTAAACGCGCCCAGCAAAATGCAAACAGCAGCCCACGGTGAATTGTTCGATGCTTGCTCTTTCCCCTTTTGCTCTTCCAAAACACTGAACTGCGTCCCCTTTCTGCGTCTAACGCGACGGGCATGGGTCAACGTGAGTCATTGCTGGATTCCAAATCCAGAATCAAGAACAAGCCTTCATGATGGAACAGACAGATCTGACGAACAGAAGGCCGAAGAAAGATCACATCTCCGTCGAAGAAGCACTCACCGCACGCACCGTGATGGGACTTTACGAAGTCTGCCACGTCACTTGCGGACATCAAGAACGGGCCGTACTGCTTAGAAAAATAGGACGCATCACTCACCACTCCTACTTGTTCATCAGGATTCATGCCGTCTGGCACCAATTGCTGGAATAGATCGACGTCTGAAAATTCCATCCACGCTGGACACTCCTTAGAGATTACCGTCGGATTGTATTTTGAGGCGTCAGCCATGATTTGGTCGGGGGCGAACGAATGACATCCAGGTACAATCGTTCCGAGTAATCGTTTGAGTTCTTCATGAGTTGTTTTAGTTATCATTATTCGGCCCAAAACAAGCGTTTGTACTTTTCCCATCCCTCAATGAAAATCTTCTGCGTGACCGGGTGAGGAAAAACTGTGCCACGAGGAAAAACTGTGCCACCCACCTTGAAAGGGATGTGGGAGAAGGTTATTGTCTATCCGTCGAGATGTCAATGATTTCCTGAATGGAGAAGGTTGCGATGCCACGGGTTAATCGAACGGAGATTTGTGGGACGGATGAGATCCAGGTGTTTCACCTGATCAATCGGTGTGTGCGGCGGACTTTTTTGTGCGGTGAAGATGTGACGACAGGCAAGGATTATTCCCATCGCAAGGAGTGGATTCGCAGCAGGCTCGAAGAATTGGCTGGCACCTTTGCTTTAGATGTGATGAGCTTTGCGGTACTCAGCAATCATCTGCATGTGGTCGTGAGGACTCGACCGGATATCGTGAAATCATGGTCCAATGAGGAAGTGGCTCTGCACTGGTGGCGACTGTTTCCGCAGCGTCGCGATGAGAACGGCAAGGCAGCGGAGCCGCTGGAGTCGGAGCTGAAACACATTCTCAGCAATGCATCGGGGCTGAAGGAAAAGCGACGGCGGTTGTGTGATATTTCATGGTTTATGCGGTGTCTGGCCGAACCGATTGCTCGCCGCGGGAATTTCGAGGACCAGGTTTCCGGCAGATTTTGGGAGGGCCGATTCCGTGCGCAGCCGCTTCTGGATGAAACGGCGATTGTGGCGTGTATGGCGTATGTGGATTTGAATCCGATTCGAGCGGGGATCGCGGCAACTCCGGAAACCAGTGACTTCACCAGCGTGAAGGAACGAATCGCCGACAAAGTCAGCGGGTTTTCAGTTTTCGGTGTTCAGTGTTCAGAAGAACTGGAATCGCATGCTGCAACACCTGCTCAGGCTGATCTCCAGGACGAACGCATTGAACACGGTGAGAAAGCCGGCTGGCTGGCGCCGATTCCGCTGGAAGTGAAGCGTAAAAAAGTGCGTGAGAAAGAGACATCTCGCCGCGCGGGCAACAAAGGCTGCCTGCCGATGTCGCTGGATGAGTACCTGAAGCTGCTGGATTGGACAGGTCGTCAGTTTCGGACTGACAAGTTTGGCGCAATCCCTGCAGCGTGTGCTCCGATTCTCGATCGCCTGGACTGCAGTGCTGAGACGTGGTTTGATCTGGTCAAGAACTTCCGCAAACGGTTCCGCAACGAGGCAGGATCTCTGCTCGCGGTTCGGGCGTTCCGTTCAAAGCGTCGAGAACGCAGGGCTCAGGCGGCAACGGCTTGAGTCTGGGCGGCAGTCTTGGTTTTAGGGGTTCTAAATCCTGACAAACTTCTCACGCCAAACTCCAACCGAAAATTCTCATTTTCACCAAACCGCACATGTGGTTGTCTCACAACATTGCAAGCATCGCGAATTTGCCGTATCCAAGGGACGGCATCTTGTTGAGAAGTCCTGAGGTGTCATGATGCGGCACATCGGGCGCGAGGTTGACTTGGAGAGATCAAGTTGCAGATACCACCGTCCGATTCCATCAAACGCCTCGGTTGGGCCATTGCGTTCCTGCTCCCGAGTGTCTCCCTGTTCGCAGACGATTCACCGAACGTACACCTGCTGATCTTTGGCAACACACGCGACAAGGCGATCAGCCAATCGGTCTCGGTCGACAAGAACTATGTCTACACGACGTTTTCAGGTCATTTTGCCGAAGGCGAACTGGTGGTTGGAGGGAGTTACCAGAATCAGCCGCCCGACGGTATTGAATCACGCGACTGGATTCTTGAGCAGGTGCGGACGCATTCGCTGGAGCCACAGGACACGCTTGTGGTCTACTTTTCCGGACTGGGCGGAATCGACAACGACGTGGGAAATCACCTGATGACCGCCTCAGGACCGCTGCTGCGTCACGACCTGATTGAAGCCATGCAATCGCGAGGCGTACGGCTGGCTGTGCTTATCACCGATGGCTGCACAATTCGCCGTCATCTTGTCGATACAGCAGCTTCGTCCGTTTTCTTCACGGAAGTCACGTCTCCCCTGTTCGACTCACTTTATTTCCAGTCCGAGGGATTCGTCGATCTGAGCGCTCTCAGTCCGGACGAAGTTGCGATGGGCGACGACGACGATGGAGGCTACTTGACGCGAGCTCTTTGCGGGTTCTTGAGACAGAACCATCAACAGCGATTGACCTGGCGTGATGTCAAAGACGATGTCCAGGATCGCATTGATAAGCTCTTTGCCGAACTGCACCCGAAAGGCGTGCGGCATTCAGTCGATGACAATGTATTGTTCACACAAACGATTGCAGCGAGGCTGGAGGTCACGCCCGATCCAGGAGCGGACACTCACCCGTTGCCGACCACTGATCCGGAGAGGCCATAATTCCGCGGGACGTTCTCGTGTTGTACGGATGCGATGAACTCGCACGCCGAGTTTAATCACAAATCCGAACGGCCTCGACGGGAATCATTCATTACGACTGGACCGATTGCCATGAAATCAACTTCGCCCGCTCCGTCACGCCGCTCGCATTGGATCCCTGCGATCTTCGGCATCTGTGCCTTGCTCGTCGCCTCTGAAGGTCAGGCTGCTCAATTGCACCTGCTCATCTTTGGCGAAATGAGTGATCCTGGAATCGAGGGTTCTGTTATGCGCGATCGAAACAGTATCTATAGCGCGTTTCAGACTAATATCACTGATGCCGAGCTTGTTGTCGGCGGGGATTACCAAACAGATGGTCCGCCTGACGGCAAGCTGACACCCGAATGGATTCTGAACTCGATCCGCGAGCAACCCGTCCGTCCCGAGGACACGATCGTTGTTTACTTCGCAGGACACGGTGCCTTTGATGAGCAGCGGGGACACTACATGTCAACACCGGGAGGCCCGCTGCTCCGCTCCAAAGTCGTTACCGCGATGCAGGACCGTAAAGTGCGACTTGCCGTTCTGATCACCGATACGTGCAGCGTCCGGCTGGACCTGACCGACAAGCAGGTTGCGGACGTTGCGATTGTCACAGAGACCTCTCCGCTGTTCGTCTCGCTCTTTTTCGAACAGCGTGGTCTGGTCGACATGTCCGCCAGCAGGCCCGGTGAAGTCTCGATGGGCGACGACATTGATGGCGGCTATTTCACTCACAGCTTCTGCGGGTTTCTCAGGGGAAACAATAAGCAGCGCCTGACCTGGAAAACCCTGCGGGACGATGTGCAGAGCAAGGTTGATGACGTCTTTTCCCAGAAACAACCACGAGGAGTAGAGAAACCTCTCACCGGCGAGTTGCAGTTCACGCAGACGATCACAGCAAAGTTCGACCTTGATGGCGATCGTTCCTCAAATCCGGACAATCCAAACCCGAAAGGGCCACGTTTCGGCGTCCGAGTCGTCGAATTGCAGGGAGGGGGACTGGAGATTAAAAAGGTCGAGGCGGATGCTCCTGCGTCCCGCTGTCGACTTCAGGGAACGCAGAACACTGGTTCGCTGGAGATCGGCGATGTCATCGTCTCGATCAACGGTCAGGAGATGAAGGATGAGCAGGACTTCATCAAAGCAGTCGATTCCTCTCCTCGTCTGATGCAGATGGTGGTCGTCGATCACGCCGCAGGGAAGCGGCTGAACCTCGAAACGACCCTGAGCTACTGAGATCGCTCGCGATGAGAGAATCGCAATCACGGGACATAAAGACACGGGCACAAAAAGGTGATCTCCCGAAGTTTCACCAATTCAGCCAGTGCTTCTTTCTGCCACCAAAACAGGTAGGTGGCACGAATGCTATCCTGTAGTCATCGTGGCGGCAAATCCATCTGTACTTTCACGTCGTGAATCCCATCCAGGCTCATCATGGTAGCCGATCCGGAAAAAACAACTGACAATCCACTGGAATGTCCGAGTTGTGGATACCGCGAATTTGTCCGGATGCCGGCCATATCATTCGTTGCCTTTTCAAAGGACTATGTTTGTCGGCGATGCGTCACTCGGTTTCCGGCTCCGACACCTCGCTGGGCTGCGATCCTCTTCACGGCAATCGGTGTCTCGATGGCGTTGATCGGATTTTTGACGTTTTTCCTCAGCTTTTCGGATCTGAATACCATCGCCATGCTGATTGGCGGCTTTATTGCCTCCACGGGACTTCGGATCGTTTGGTTTGGCATCAAGGCGATGAGATCAACGCAGACTGATCGCCAGTCGAAGTCGTGAAATCGCCCGACAATCACCATTGATGGGCAACATTTTCCAGGACAGAGTGCGACGCCGAACATGTGCGCAGCATTGTCACAGTCAGAACAAGTACCCTCCCATGACAACACCGCTGCCGAAGAGTTTTCCTAAACCAGGATGGATACAGCAATTTGATGCGGACTCCGCAAGAGAGTTCTTGCCGTCAGAAGCCGAACTCGTGCCTCATCCGCACTATGGAAGGTCACCGCAGCTCAACGGCGTGCCAATGAAGGATGCAGCAGCGTTTGGTCTCTACGAATGGCAGCCATCATGGACGTTTCCGACAACGCGGATTGTCGCAGATTCGTCGAGGCAGAATTACTCTGTGATGCCACGGAGAGATTATTTAGACGTACTCAGGAAATGCAGAGACTGCAGCCGATGGTTTGTCTTCTTTGCAAAAGAGCAGCAGTACTGGTTCGAGGAATTGCAGTTCTTTGTTGATTCTTCATGCGTCCGATGTGCGGAATGCCGACGTCAGGAAAGGCACAAAAAGGAAACCCAACGACGATACGCAGAGATGCTTGCCGAACCAAATCCTGATGCCGGGCAAATGATTCAATTGCTGACGGACACACTCTACCTCTACAAGAAAGGCGTGCTGCAAAGACAACATCAGTTGGACAAAGTGATCGCGAAAGTTGCGGAAATCCTTCCCTCCCATGAGCTACTGGAACAGGTGAGGCAACTGCGACGCATGCTGGATTTGCCACAAACCATCGGAGGAGATACTGCCTCATCGTGACAGCAGGTTGCCGACAGTGCGGACAATACAACTGCCGCTTCGACAGAGAGACTGTCGGTTTTATCGTTTAACGGCAAGCCGCAGGCGTCGTTGCCACGTTTCGCCTGCGCCTACGGCTCGCCGTTAAACGAAAAAGCTGACCTAGGACACTAAAACGAAAGCCTTGGAGCCCGCCGGGATTCCCGGCGATCTGGCTTTGTCGCTGGTGTTTCGTACAGTCTCTCATTCATGCCGCTGCGGATGTGGAACTATTTGACTGAGACCGTGGCCGGTATTCGGGATCTGCGGTGCGATCAATTTCGTCCGCTGCGGCAGTGTCGCCCTGTTGCATACGCAGAGCGATCAGTTCCAGACGTCCCATTTCTGCATTCACAAATTTGGCCCACGTCGCCATTTCTTCGCGAGGCAATTCAGCCGGGACGGTGATCGGCGTGCCAGCAATCAGGATCACTTTCGAAAATGGTTTTGGGATCGCCATGTCGGACCAGTGTCCGGGAATCGACCAGTACCGATTGCAGACCAATGCCGTCGGCACGATGGGACGTTTGGAACGCGATGAAATGTAGACGATGCCTTCCTTCATTTCTCGACGCGGCCCGCGCGGACCGTCGGGAGTAATTGCCACATGCAGATCAGGGCGATCGAGGATTTCTCGCACGGCTTCCGCACCGCCGCGACTTGTGCTGCCACGCACGGGTTGAATGCCGGCAATCAGCACGGAATCCGCCAGGTAGCCACCGTCGCGATGCTGACTGATGAGTCCCGCCAGATGCCATGTGCGCAGCGAAAACACAGCCAGCACAATTTGATCGTGCCACATGCAGAACGTGAAACGCTGCGCACCCTGCGGCCGTCTGTAAGGCGTCGCATCTTCGACGATCCTGCGATGCTCCACACGGACTGTCAGGAATAACAGCCGCAGGCAGAAGGTCGCCAGATACGACAGAATCATATTGAACCAGCGCGTGCGAAGTTTCATCGGCTTCCGTGCCCTGAAGAAAAATGGCCAACCGGTGTTCGCGGCGAAAATCGGGAAAAGTTGACAGCCATCGTCAACTTCGAGCGGGAGAGTTTATTGAATTCGCAGGGTTTTGTTGAGGCCAGATGTTGCCAGACCCCATACGAATTCCCCGCGTACGAATTTGCCTCAGGCTATTGCTGCGAAATGCAACGTGTTTCCCGCCGGAACGCGGTTCGTCCCGCGGCAAATCGCAAAAATTGAAATTCTTCCAAAAGATCTTGGCAAGCGTTAGTTTTCGGCTAAGATCTGGCACTACTGAGGTTATGCACACTGCTGTTTCAAGTGGATGTGCTGACTCTGCAAAGGGTGACAGGTTCTTGGCACATTCTTTGCTTTTCACAATCCAATCTATCCTTCGGCGTGTGGTCATGGATGACAATTCTGCCGCTCGCCATGTTCAGATCGGGTTCATTCGCTTCAGGCAGTTGACGCTGCCTTAGGCGGTTTCCATCCTGTGTCCGGGGGGTGCCGGACAATGCTCGCGTGGTTCATACGGAGATGATCAGTCTGTTCTCCTGTTCTCGTTTATTTGCGAGCGTTAATTCGAGCGGCTTCAACTGCGAAAGTGGTTGAAGCCGTTTTTTTGTTCCCATTTTTGATTTGGCATGTCCCTCATTTCTCAGGTTGATGCGTTCGTATACGGCAATAAGTCGCCAAATCCCCAGGTAAACCTTGCCGGATTGGGGTAATCGTGCCGCGCGATAGCGGAATTCTTCCTGAACGTCAGATGAATCCACATGTGGGTTTGGAAGTCCTGCGGCTGAATGGGTAGACTGCCCTCCCAATGCAAAAGCGTGAATTCGCTGCGGACTGACCGCACTCGACCCTCGCTTGGCCGCTAAATTCACATCTCAGGGGAGTCTCAACTCATGCCAATTCGATCTCGTCGCGGATTCTTGAAACAAGCCAGTTTGGCTGGACTTGCAACAGCCTCCGCTCCGTACTGGTTCGCACCGTCATCGTTTGCCGCTCCGTTCCGCAGCCCGAATGACCGCCCGATTCTGGGCTGCATCGGGACGGGAGATCGCTGGAACGCTGTCGGCCCGAATGCGATGGCTTTCGCCGACTGTGCGGCTGTCTGCGACGTGGATCAGGCACATGCGGAAAAAGGCAAAGCGAAAGCTCTGGAACTGCAGAGCAAGCCGGGTGCCGAACGCACGGTTGATATGTATGAAGATTATCGGAAGATCCTGGATCGACCAGATATCGACGTCGTGACCATCGTGACGCCTGATCACTGGCACACAAAGATCGCCATCGAAGCGATGAAGGCCGGCAAGGACGTCTACTGCGAGAAACCGCTGACGCTGACCATTGATGAAGGCAAGCTGATCCGCAAAGTTCTGGACGAAACGGGTCGTGTCTTCCAGGTGGGAACGCAACAGCGCAGCGAAATGGGTCTGAATTTCCTGCGGGCTGTCGCGTTAGTTCGTGAAGGCCGCATCGGCGAACTCAGGACGGTCACTGTTGCGATTGGCGGCGCTCCATCCAGCGGGCCGATCGAGGTCGCAGAAGTGCCGAAGGGCCTGAACTGGGACATGTGGCTGGGGCAGGCACCGATGACTGAGTATCGCTTCAAAGACACCGATGGCAAGTATGGAAAATCCCGCTGTCACTACGAGTTCCGCTGGTGGTATGAATACTCCGGCGGCAAGATGACCGACTGGGGTGCGCATCATGTGGACATCGCGGCGTGGGCCTTCAATCTGGAAAACACGGGGCCGGTGAAAGTGGAACCGGTCATGGCCAAACATCCCGTACCGTTTGAAAACGGGATGCCGACTGATGCCACGCAGTACAACGCCGCCACGGAATTCCATGTCACCGCGACATTCAAAAATGATGCCGTGCTGCACATCCGCGACGATGCCAAAGATCTGGGCTTCGACAATGGCCTGATGCTGGAAGGCACCAAAGGTCGCATCTTTGTGAACCGCAACAAACTGACCGGCGAGGCAGTGGAAAGCATGAAAGATAATCCCATCAAGGAGGAAACGCTCAAGACGCTGTACAAGGGCAAGCAGCCCGGCGATCACATGAAGAATTTCTTTGAGTGTATTGTTGACCGGACTCAGCCGATCAGTGATGTCCACAGTCATCATCGTGCGATGACAGTGTGCCATCTGGCAAATATCGCGATTCGTCTGGATCGCACGATCAACTGGGATCCGGACACAGAACAGATTGTGGGCGATGCCGACGCTGCAAAATGGCAGGCTCGCGAACAACGCAAGGGTTACGAAATTCAGGCGTAGTCCCTGTGAGCGCAATCCTGTTAGTATTCGCGAAGTGCGGCAAGATTGTTCAATCGGGTCGTTTCTTCACATTGTTGGGAGATGTCCATGGATGAAAACGCAGTCAATCAGGACGCAACGCCTGGACTGTCATGTTTCGTCGATGTGTTTGATCGTGTCGATCTCTTCGACAGGATCGACAATCAATCGGTCGTCAGACTGTCCTGCCTTGGACAAAAGTCCGGATTCGCCAGTGTTGATTCTGTGCAGAAATCAACCGGGATCTCGCTGCGGCGGATGCTGAAATCCGGCGTCACGCCGATCGATCTCGCGACGGCTGTCTTCGACAAGCTCTGCCGCGTGTCCGATTATGCCGCGGCGGAGTTTTCCGTAATCCTGATGTGTCATTCCGGTGTAGATGATGAATGTGCTGCGGAATTAGCCGCCGCCGTTGAGCAACACTACTGTCTCCCGCCGAATACAGTTCGCCCCTTCAACTTCGGCTGCAGCGGCTTCCTGAAACTACTGCAGGAGGGCGCGTCACTGCTCGCCGATCGCAGAAACGTCAGACGCATCGCGCTTCTGAATGTGGAAACACCTGAAACCTGGCATGACGGTTCCGATCGGCTCTTCTGCGGAATCGTGTCTGCCGGTGCAACCGGTGTTGTGCTGGAACGCAATGCCGGAATGCCGATCTCTGTGATCCGCGCGGATGACTTTGCCATTTCCCCATCGCTGCGCCCCAATGCTGATCCGTTGTTCCGAAAGGAAACGGGACCGGTCTATACATTTCGAGGCGAAGCCATCAGCCGCACCGTGATGCGGATGAATGCGGAAACCGTGTTCCTGAATGGCATCGAACTGATGCTCAACAATCTGCGTTCGGCTGTGGCCACCATCGATCTGCGGCCCGGTCAGCGCGTGGTTGTCATCCCGCATCAACCCAGCGGAAAACTACTCAAGGCCCTCATCGCTGCCGCGCGACTTGAGTATCCTGATTTCGAATTCCTGAATAACCTGAACCATTTTGGCAACACAATCTCAGCCGCCGTTCCGACCATCATGGCCCGCCTGCCGCAGGTGCTGGAACAGAACGGCGGTCAGCCGATCCGCAACGGCGATCTGATTATCCTGCTGGCTGCAGGCATTTGCATGCACGAGATTGCCGATCATATGTCGGCTGGCCACGCATGTATTGAATGGGTGTCCGCAGAGTCAGATGTCGCCCGCATCGAGTCCATTGCCATGATGCAGTAACGAAGGTTTCAGATGCCGGATTTTACGGACATCCCCGCTGATATTCGTACGAGGCTGGCGGGGTATCGAACCATCACATGCCTGCCTGTGCAATGGGGCGATCAGGACGCATTCGGGCACGTCAACAACG
>JAYTAK010001403.1:0-12575 GCA_043737515.1 Candidatus Kuenenia sp.
CCAGTTTCTCACGCTTTCCCCAAATGGTGCGTTGCGCTCCGCTTCACGCACCCTACGATTAAATCAACACGTCCCTCAGTCCTGGCCGCGCGGAGTATAAGTCAACAGCGTGGTTTTCGCGAAACTCAATGATGCAGGCAATCCGCATCGACATTGATGATTCCGCGACAGAGTCGAGTCAATCCGACAGAATCCACAGTGCCGCAGGATAATCCCGCCAAATTCCAAAATTGCAGCAAGTCCGAATTGAGCTTTTGTGCAGCATGTATCAGGCTACAATGTTCTGACGTGGTGTGATTTGCCTGGCGGCCCGGTTTCCAGACTTCCGCACAGGATTTGTGTGGAAACCGCGCCGTTCACGTCTGATTGCAGAAACGCTTTTGGCGTCGTCTGGCTGCGGGATCCTGCAAGGTCTTGTTTCATTGCTCGAAGGAATTTTGCGTCATGGAAATGCTCGATTTGTTGAGGGGCAGACTTGTCCGGACTCGGGACTCACGACGTAAGCAAGTCGCCGCACTTGTGACGATTGATTCGCTGGAAGTTCGACTGTTGCTCACTGCACCGACGATGACGGACAGTGAACAGTACATGCTGGAGCTGATCAATCGGGCTCGGGCGACTCCGAGTGCAGAAGCAGCACGATTGGGAATCGGCCTGAACGACGGAGTGCCAGCAAACCGAACGATTTCAACTGCCGCTAAGCAGCCTCTGGCACCTCAGCAGCAGTTGATCACGGCTGCAGGATTGCATTCGCAGGACATGCTGGATCGGGATTATTTCGACCATACGACCAAGACTGTCGGAACCACTTTCTCGCAGCGCGTGACGAATGCCGGATACACCTGGTCCGGTGTCGCCGAGAACATCGGCTACGCTGCAAAACAGAGCGTGGCTTCGCAGACAGTTTACATCGACGAAATCCACGACGGTTTGATCAGGAGTGCCGGACATCGCGAGAATATCATGGCTCCGGCATATGAAGAATTGGGGATCGGCGCGAAACTGGGTTCGTTTCAACCTGAAGGGAATCCTACAACGTTTCAGTTTACGGAGATGGTGACGCAGGATTTTGGCAGACGCAACCTTGATCCATACATCACGGGGGTCGTCTACACCGACGCAAACAACAACAGATTCTACACGATTGGCGAATCCATTCGCGGCGGCACCGTGTCAGCAGTAAACGTATCAACCGGAGCCGTGTTTTCAGACACGATCGGCGTCTCAGGAGCGTATGGATTTGTCGTGCCTGCCGGAACATACACCGTCTCCGCAACTTTCACGCTGAACGGTGCGACTCAGAATTTTCAGAAACCTGGAAACGTGGCTGTCGGGGCCGACAATGTGAAGGTTGACTTCGAGACAAATTCAGGTGTGCTGGTACCTCTGGCAATCTCTTTGTCATCGACTGCCACCACGCTGAATGAAAACGGAGCTACCTCAGCGACGACGATGACCGTGACTCGCAACGGCAGTCCGGCGTCGAGTCTCACCGTTAACCTGGCGTCCAGTGACACTTCGGAGGTCACTGTTCCAGCGACGGTGGTGATCCCGTCTGGACAGTTGTCAGTGACATTTACGGCTTCGGCTGTCGATGACGGAATCATCGACGGAAACCAGACGGCGACGATCACGGCAACGGCTTCCGGATTTCCGTCCACCAATCGATCACTTTCCGTCACCGATCGAACCTATCCCACATTACCGGCAGGCATTCAGATGGTCGCGACAGCTCGACCGACATTCACCTGGACCGCGATCAGCAATGCCGCAACATACGAAGTGTATGTGAATAACGTCACAACCAATCAATTCCGCGTGGTGAACGCCACAGGCATTGCGGTAACTTCTTACACAACTGCGGTTGATCTTCCGATTGGTACGTTCCATGTCTGGGTGCGTGGCTTTACTGCGGCCGGGCTGGCGAGTGGCTGGAGTCCTGCAGCGGTCTGGAAGCTGCGTCCGACGACGACGGTACTCAATTCCGGCCGCACAGAACCGAGTGGCAGTTTCAGGATCAACTGGAATCCGATTCCCGGTGCTGCCACATATGACGTCTGGATCAATCGACTGACGTCTTCCACAATTGAGTACCGTCGGGAACGCAGCGTCATCGGAACCACGCTTTCCGTTTCCAATTTTGATGTCGGAAGTTACGGCATTTGGGTGCGTGCGAGCAATTCGGCGGGCGATGTTGTGGGTTGGAGCCCTCAGGCAACGATCAACGTGAATTTTGCCCCCACCGGCATTTCAGTGATCGCGGCAAGTCTGACATCGACTCCAACTTTGAGCTGGTCATCCGTAGGCGGCGCGGCGCTTTATGATGTCTGGATCGATAACCTGACAACCGGAGCAACGGCTGTTATCCGCAACTCCTCCGTGCAGGGGACGACGCTTGATTTGAATGGTCTTGCTCCGGCATCTTATCGCGCGTTTGTCCGAGGCCGCGATTTGCCTGGCGGCGGCTACTATCTGTGGAGCCCTGGATTCGATTTCGAGGTCGGTCGAGCCCCCCGCATCACGTCACCGACCAGCAATGGACAACCCGCACGCCCGACGATCACCTGGACATCAGTCTCCGGGGCGACTCGATATGAGATCTGGCTGGCAAACTTGACGACGGGCGTGCGTGAAGTCAGTGATGCGAATCTGCTGTCAAATTCGTATACGCCGACCACAGATTTGACCACCTCGAATAATTATCGTGTCTGGATTCGGGCGTTTGACGGCTCTGGTGCGGAATCGGCATGGAGCCTGCCGGCAACGTTTACCATTGCATCAAATCCCGTGAAATCGCCAAACACAGATTCGCTGCTGTCACCCGTCGGTGATCCCGTGCTGGAACTTCTGTTTACTTCTGCCGACACATGGTTGCATGAACAAGCGAAGGCTGTGCCACCAGCCGCAGAGACCGATGCGCCAACACCGCACGCGATTGGCATTGACTAGTTTAACCGCGTGCCCAGCGGGCCGCGATTGTTCAATTTGAGATTTGAAATTTGAAATTTGAAATACGAAATACGAAGCGCGGGGCGTTGCCCACGCAGTTAAACGAATGTGCCATCCTCAACCGCGCGCGATTGAATCATGACTCTTGAACGCCAGGCAACATTCGCCAATGGACTGCTGGTCATTGCCAGTGTCGTACTGGCGGCCATTCCTGCGTCACGACCGATCGGTCTGTGCTGCACGGCATTCATGGGACTTGGCCTGATCTTCTCCGGCATCACCAGTTATTGCGGCTGGGTGCGAATCCTGCCAATGTTGTCGCAGAAATGGCGTCCGGAAAAACCCTGACCTTAATGGACCGACGTGAACTCGCTGCTGTTCAGGTACGCCCAGAGCATGTCTTCGGTGGCCGTGCGGATTGCCACATCGTTCGGCATCGAGCGAGTGAGAGCCCGATAGCGGCCACGGAAAATCTTTTCTTCCCGCTCGGATGGTTCGCGATTCAGAGTTGCCATCGCGATACGTTCCAGCGATTTCAGGACGCCTTGTGGTCCTTCCTGAACAGACTTTGCAACTTCGGCGGCGGTCAGCGGGATTGCGGCCTGAAGATCTTCACCATTCATCATCAGCATGGCCTGAGTGATGTTGCCTTCAAAGGCCAGTTGTTCGTCATTTTCATCCGTTCCGTACGATTGCACGAACTGCTCAACCCATTCCCGACGGTGCGTACTGCCAATCGAAGAATCGATCGGCTGATCCGCCGCAGAACGGATCGCGATCCGGATCGAATCGTAAACTTGTTCCGGTCCCATCGGACGTGGATACGCGCGGGAGAACAGCGGGGTGCCGCCTTCCTGTGGATCATCAATCGCAACTGACTGCTCAGACTGCAGACTGGACAACTGAAACGTCTGCGACAAAGTCAGCCAGCGCATTAATCGTCGAACGTCGTAGTCAGATTTTGCGAAGGACTGCGTGAGAAACTCCAGCAATTCCGGATGGCTGACCGGACTGTGCGGCCCGAGATCGTCGATCGGGTTTGTGAACCCGTATCCAAATACCTGAGCCCAGGTACGATTGATCATCGCCTGAGCCACCAGTTGATGACTGTCTGCGGCAAGCAGTCGGACCAGTTCCGCTCGACGTGACCTTGTATCATCCGCCGGCATCACATGGCCGTCGAACTCTGGCAGCACCGCCTTTTGCTGGCCTCGCAGTGTGTCATAAAACGTCATGCCGGGGGAACCGGTATCTGCCAATGTCCAGACGTTCTGAATTTTCCCGTCGGTCGCCGTCAAGGTGAGCTGTCGACGTTCGGCCTGTTTGAAAAATGCATTCAGAGCCCAGAATTCATCCTGACTTCGCTCTTTAGCAAACGGATGATCGTGGCACTGAGTACACTGGACCTGCTGTCCCAGAAACAAACGTGCTGTCACAGCCGTCGCCGGAGTTGCCTGATCGTTCAGGTGAGCAAGCAGGAAATTCGTCGCTCCGTTCTGATCACTGCGGCCTTCGGCGGCAATGAGATCGCCAACCGTTTCCATCCACGGACGATTCTTCAGGAACTGTCGCTGCAGGAACCCGTACAGTGCATCCTCGTCCACATGACGAGCATTGGATCGACCAATCAGTAAATTGGTCCAGGTGACTGATAGGTTTTCTGCAAACCGCGGATCTTCCAGCAGCGAATCGACAAGTTCGGTTCGCTTACGTGGCGACTCTGAATCAACAAACGTGGATGCTTCGGTCACGGTCGGAATGCGACCGGTGAGTGTCAGAAAGCAACGCCGCACCCATTCATGATCATCCGCCATGTCCGCCGCGATCACGTTGTTGTCCGACCATGCCATCGTGATCCGTCGATCAATTTCTGCAATAATTGTTGCATCGTCAAGAGCCACAGACGTCGAAGAAACTGATTCGGCGGGCGGTTCGGCATCTGGATCAACAATTGCAACCTCCGGCGACTGCACACCGTTGAGTGAGAGTGGTTCGAGGTGGTTTGGATTGGTGTTCCCCGCAACCTCCCGCGGAGCGCTCCCCGTTCGAGGCGATTCGGGCGGCAAATGACGGGAACCCGGCTGCTGTCCGTCGGCAGGCTGTTTAACGCCGCCGACAAACTGCCATACGCTGGAACCATGCCATCGCGTCGCTGCAACCCCGGCTAGCAGAAGGCACGTAGCAACCGTGGCGACAAGTCGCGGACTGTAACGTGATTTGCGTCGAGTCGCTTCCTGAGCAACTGCACTGGCACTCGTCGGCAGTGAAACCTTGTCTTCAGGAATTCCAGCCGTAAGGCCGGAACCTGCAATCACGCCCGCATCCCACGCAAGCATGCCGTGCAATTGAGTGTATTCGACGAAGATCCTTTGCAGCTCGCGATCGGACCGCAGCAGCGTCTGCAGCTCCAGCAACTGTTCAGCGGATACCTGTTGTTCGCACCACAGATTGCAGAGCATCAGGAATTGGTCTTTCAGGTTGTTCATTGAACACCTCCTGCAGCCAATCGGCGGCGAATGCACTCCAGTAACACGCGGCGGATGCGGCCTAAAGACTGATAAACCGAATTCGCGGGACGCCCCAGTTGCTGCGCAACACCGTCGCCGCTTGATCCCGTTGAATAGCGTCGCCGAATAAGTTCCTGATCCTGCGATCGCAACTTCCCAATGCATTCCGTCAAAGCGTCACGCCGCAGTTCGAAATCACCCGGTTGCTCTTCCATCTGATCGGCCAACAAACCTACCACGTCATCACCGAGCAAGAACAGGCGATGATGACGCGATCTACGAAAACGAAACACTTCCAGCCGGGCGATCGCTCGACACCATGCCAGAAAATTTGTCCCAGGTTCAAATTGTGTCCACTTACTGAGCATCACGACGTTTGTTTCCTGCAGAACTTCTTCCGCATCGGCAGTTGTCTGAACAAGGGGCAGAATGAATAAATAGAGGGATCGTTGAGACTGCGTAAACAACCGCACAAAGTCTTCAGTGGGTGCCGACCGACTGCCAGAGTTGTCCGTTGCAGATTGTGTTGACGACTCTGCCATGAAAAGTTCTCGACTGTTTCTTCCCCCCGGCGCTAGCGGGCTGTTGATGTATTCTGGATTTCTACGTGGGGGGTAAGCTTCCAGCTTGCCATCGCTAATAGAAAACCATCGCTTTTTGGCAAACATGACAAGCTGGAAGCTTATCCCACTTTAACTCAACAGACTGCTATCCAACGCGGGTGATGAACATTCAGGTCTTAGATGTGGGCTGAGAAAACAGGAGCCCGGACTTAGCAGCCCGGGCTCCCGAATATACTCTCTCTCCACACTCTTTCACTTCGTTGTGAAATCAACCAATCAGTTCCTGAATTGGAGTTCCACCATTTGCCAGTTTCATCGGGCGACCGCGTTTTGATGTATGAACGGTACTTACAGGAATCCCCATCGCCATCGCAACCGTGGCCCAGATATCGCCTGGCAAGTATGCCTTGCTGCCGTCGGCAATCTGCAGACCATCCTTATCGGTCGCCCCGACAGCTTGACCGTTCTTCAATCCGCCGCCCCCCATCATCACGCTCCAGGATGCAGCCCAGTGGTCACGACCGACGTCCTGATTGATGCGCGGCGTACGCCCGAACTCGCCCATCCACACGAGGACCGTGTTGTCGAGCATTCCCCGTTGTTTGAGGTCGGCAGTGATTGCGGCGATGCCCTTGTCCAACTGAGGCAGTCGCTGATTCTTCAGTGTATCGAAGACTCCAGCATGCAGGTCCCAGCCCCCCATGTTGACTTCTACAAACGGCACACCCACCTGAACCAAACGACGAGCCATCAACAATCCCTGTCCGAAGCCATTCTTGCCGTAAGCTTCTTTCGTCGCTTCGGATTCGGATTCAAGGCCAAGACTGGCTTCCGCTTTAGCCACATCAAACGCCGTCATCTGGCTGGAAGTCATCAGATTGACCGCATTGCGATAAACGTCCTTGTGCGCTGCCGGCAGTTCGCCGCGACGCGACGCCATAAAGCTGGATTCGATCTCTTCCAGCATCGTCAGCCGGTCAGGAAGGCGAGCCTCGCCTTCTTTGGTCGGTGCATTCCGGATACGTCCCGTGTTATCAACCACGAACGGAGCATGCGTCATGCCCAGGAAACCCGCCTGACCAGCACCACCATCGACGGAGACGAATGCCGGAATCTCAAGAGCTTTGCGGTTCTTGCCCAGTTCGTAACTTACGACCGAACCAAACGTTGGATGCACCACCGTAGGGTTAGGCACATAGGCTGTCTGCATGTAGTAGCGACCGCGACCATGGTCTGCTTCACGCGTACTCATGGAACGCACGAGAGACAGGTCCTGAAACATCTTTGCGGTTTCGGGCATGTGTTCAGAAATCTGAACGCCGGAAGCTGCAGTATCGATTGGTTTGAATTCGCCGCCATTCTTTGACTCCGGTTTCAAGTCCCAGATGTCAATCGTTGGAGGGCCACCACCCATCCACATCAGGATGCAGGCTTTTTGATTTGCTTTGACGACATCAGCATTGGCCTGAACGTGTGACAGAAAGTTCATAGCCGGAATCGTCGCAGCCGCAGTCGCCATGTGCTGCATAAAGTGGCGGCGATTCATTCCGTAGTTGTTCCAAAGTGACATCCAGATTACTCCTGAGAAAAGTGATTGACGTAAAGTTTATCGGTATGAGCAATGAATATTGGAATCGGCAACACGCCGCTTCGTGAGGCGAATTATCAATGAATGAGCACAAACTCATTTGAGTTCAACAATGCCCAGAAAAGATCCTGGTAGCCATTGAGCTTATTCGTCCGGTAGCTGTTTGCACTGAGCATTTTCTGTACTTTGCTGATTTCGAATCGCGTGGGCTGGCGGCTCAAAGCCGCAAGATACAGATCATGGATCTTTTGTGGTTCTGTACCCGGCTTGCTCATCGTCTCAAACAGAAAACTGCCGCGTTCAATGCTGCAGGCTTTGTCAATCAGCTCGCTGTTCATCATCATCAAAGCCTGAGGAATCGTACCGTTGAAGGTTGTTGATTCGTCGTTCTCGTCATTCTCAAAGGCTACCACAAACTGCTGCATCCATTTTTGGCGCTGCTCCTCCTGAGCACTCCAACCACCACGACCAGACTGATGTGCATTGCTCGCCACAATCAGCGAGTCATACATTTGCTCAGCCTGCATGGACTTCAGATACATGTGGCTGAACAGCGGCAATTCACCAGCCGCTGGGTCATCAGTCTTGTTTTTGTCATTGAACTGGCTTCCCAGTGCGTAGGCTTCTGTTGCACAAATCGTGCGAATGAGCTGCTTAATGTTGTAACCACTTGACACAAATTCGTGCGACAGGCGATCCAGTAACTCGGGATGGCTTGGAGGATTGTGCGGTCCCATATCATCGACGGGGCGCGTGAACCCGTAGCCAAAGAAATGACTCCACATGCGATTCACCATCGCCTGAGCGATGTATGGTGCCTGACCGTCAACAGATTCCGTCAACAGTTTTCCGAATTCAGTCCGGCGATCTGTGTCGGACCCCGGATCAACTTCATGGCCTTCAAAACGCGGGAAAGCAACCTGCATCACGCCACTGCGTTTTTCGTAGTACACCGGCCCGGAGAAATCCCGCCAGACCACTTCAGAATAATCATCCACCATGCGCCCGGTGTTGGGGTCAAGCTTCCTGTGATCTTCTTTTCCTACCTGGCGGAAGAAGCTGTTGTATTCCCAGAACTGATCCTGCTGCCATTTGTTGAACGGATGATTATGGCACTGCGTACATTGAACCTGCAGGCCCAGAAACAGGCGAGCCGTCATTGCTGTCAACTGCACGCCCTCGTCCGGCATCTGCATCTGAGCCAGCGTGTAATTGACCGCACCGTTTTCTTCATAATGACCAGACGCCGTCACGAGATCCACGACGATTTCATTCCACGGACGTTCCTTAGCGAATGCTTCACGGTAAAACTTCTCCATCCCGGTCCGGCTGACGCGACGCGGTGTTCCCCGACCAATGCTGTTATTCGTCCAGATTGTCGTGAAGTTGCGAACGTAGTCTTCATGGGCAAGCAGAGTTTCGATCAGCACAAATCTCTTACGCGGACTTTCGTCCTTCAGGAAGGAACGAGCTTCTTCCAGTGTTGGAATGCGGCCACACAGATCCAGATAGATTCGCCGAACCCATTCCTCGTCCGTTGCTGCTTCTGACGGCTGAATCTCGTTGTCCGTCCACGCCTGCCGAAGCTGATCATCAACGAATTCCACAAGGGAACCTTCCGTCGCTGGTGTTTCGGATTCCTTAACCTCACCAGCAGCGGTGCTCTCAGGTTCCACCGGCTTGGCTTCATCAGCAACGGCAGCATTCCACAAAAACCCAACAACCGCAACGGCTATGAAGCAAGACATGCCTAGCCCTAGCCGACTGATCCATTGAGTTTTCATAATTGTACTCTGCATTTCCCAGCGACTCCTGAATTGCTGCAAGCCGTAAATGTCGGCTCTGGTACACTACACCATATTCCCCGGTGGATGTTCGTAGGTTTTTCCTGGATTTCCAGAGTATTCCGGGACTTCCGGGTATTCCGCTGCGAAACGGTGCGTTGCCGAAACAGAATGATGCCAAAATTCGGCATTTCCTACCATCTGGTGGTTTCGAAAACGTTCAAAAAGGCTCTAAAAACAACCGCCTGACTGCCAACTTCGACAAAACAAATCACGCGTGACACCACCAGGCACCGTGCGCTCTCTGCGGTCTTGTATACTACGATCGCCGCAAAACTTCGCTGTTCTCTGTCCTTCATTGCTTTCGAAAGCCGTCGCCGTGCAACGCCCTCATGGACAATCCGCTCCGCTGCCTGAACCTACGGTCCTCATGTCAGAAGGCTGGCACTGCCTGCATATCTACTACCGCATCAACCAGGCGGCTCTGATGGCACTCGATCCGTCCGACCGTGCCCACGGTCGTGCGGAGGTCGTCGAGATTCTGAACCCGGACGGCGAATACGTGCCCGTGCGGATACAGGTTTCCGTCGTGTCAGGGCATCGAGCCGATCTGGGGATCCTGCTGATGGATCCAGACCCGCTTAAGATCGACGCCATCGTCCAGCGGCTTCGTGCCAGTCGCCTGGGAACCGTGCTCGAACCAACATACTCATTTGTGTCCATCACTGAAGTCAGCGAATACGTTCCGTCCGCCGAACAGTATGCCGTGCGTCTGCAGCGCGACGGGACAAAGCCGGATGACCCGGCGTTTCAGGCCAAGCTGAATGCCTATCAGCAGCGACTGCCGACAATGAATCAGCAACGCCTGTATCCGGATCTGCCTCCTTTCCCCGTGATGACATTCTATCCGATGAACAAAGCACGGCATCCACTCGCCAACTGGTACAAAGAACCTTTCAGCGTTCGCAGTGAGTTGATGGCCGAACATGCAACGTCCGGCATCAAGTTCGCCGGTCGGGTTTCACAACTGATTACAGCTGCCACGGGTTTTGACGATTGGGAGTGGGGCGTGACGCTTTGGAGCCGAGCACCGGAGCACATTAAAGAAATCGTCTACACCATGCGCTTCGACAAAGCCTCCGCCGGGTACGCAGAATTTGGCCCGTTCTATGTCAGCTACATCATGTCAATTCGTGAGGCGCTCGAACATCTGCGAGTGTGAGTCATCGCTCAGTTTTCAGTTTTCAAATCAAAAATCAGAAATCAGAAATCAAAAATTTGCCCCTCCCGTGATGCGTTTCGACTTTGCAATTATCGGTGGAGGAATCGTCGGGCTGGCCACCGCATGGCAGTTGACGCAACTGAAGCCAGGGCTGAAACTGGCCGTCCTCGAAAAAGAATCCATGCTGGCCTTTCATCAAACAGGCCGCAATTCAGGCGTCATTCACTCGGGAATCTACTACAAGCCAGGCTCTTTGCGGGCTCGGAATTGTCGCGACGGCAAAGCGGCTCTTGAGGCGTTCTGCGACGAATACGGCGTCGCGTGGAAGCGTACCGGCAAAGTGATCGTGGCCACGCACGAGTACCAGTTGCCACAACTTCAGACAATCTTCGAACGCGGCAAACAGAACGGTGTGGATTGCACGATCATTGGTATCGACCGCTTGAAGGAACTCGAACCGCACTGCGCTGGAATCGGCGCGATTCATGTACCGGAATCCGGCATCGTCGATTACCCCGGTATGTGCCGGAAACTTGGAAGTCTGCTGCTGGCGGCCAACGCGGAAATTCATCTCAACTGTCGAGTCAACTCGATCGACCAGCAGACTGACTTCGTCCGGTTACAGACGTCTCAAGGCGCTGTCGAAGCATCTCAGGTGATTAACTGCGGTGGACTCTATAGTGATCGCATCGCGCGTCAGAGCGGGCAAAAAATGAGGGAACGGATTGTGCCGTTTCGGGGCGAGTTTTTCGAATTGAAACCAGAAGCCCACCATCTCTGCCGATCACTCATTTATCCAGTCCCTGATCCTCGATTCCCGTTTCTCGGTGTCCACTTCACGCGGATGATTCATGGCGGCGTTGAATGCGGGCCGAACGCAGTCCTGGCACTGGCACGCGAAGGCTACAACTGGCGGACGATCAATCTGCGCGACGTCTATGAATCCATTACTTATCCTGGATTTCTGAAACTCGTCGCGCGGAACTGGAAGACAGGCTTGGGCGAAATCTGGCGATCACTTTCAAAAGCGGCGTTCGTCAAAGCACTCCAACAACTGGTGCCTGAAATTCAAGCCGAACATCTGGAGTCGGCTCCCGCAGGTGTGAGGGCTCAGGCGCTGGGACTCGACGGAAAACTGCTCGACGATTTTGTGATCCTGCGACACGACCGAGTCATCAACGTCTGCAACGCCCCGTCGCCGGCCGCCACAGCCTCATTGAATATCGGAAAACACATCGCTGAGCAGGCGATTTCTCCTCAGACGCGCAGATTGGCGTGACAGTGTCTGGTGACTCCCACAGGGGAAAGTCTCCAATGGCGCGGACTTCAAGGGATTTCCAACGGCGAGCGGAGAACGTCAGTCCCCTGATTTGCTTTAGCCCGAACTTGCACCGCCATTCAGACAAAGATCCGCAGCGGAACCCAGTGTTTTTTCGATGCATCAGCGTCATGCCTCCTTGAAAAGAAAATACCGTGTCTGGCTGCGCATGGGTTGACAGCAGTTCCAGGACTCGACGCTGCAAGGGTGTGGATTCGGTCCGTTGGTTGAACAGCGACTCGCTGGATTCGAAGCGGATGCTGTGACGACTCAGAGTCCCCATGTCCTTCAGCAAATCCTGGAAGCTCTGCACCGGAAGATTCTCCGGAGCGCGTCGCGTTGCGTCTTTTTGCTTCGCCGATGCCGAACGTCTGGCCTTCGCCACCACAGACTTTCGTAACGCCTGAGCGCCCGCGATATCGTCGTCATCGAAAATCAACTCACGCAGCGCATCACGCATGTGCCACTCGACGTAATACGCCAGCATGCACAGAAACACATGAACTCGAATGCCTTTCGTGCGCAGTGCCGAAATCCATTCGAGCCCTTCCACGTCTCGCAGATCTTCTTCGATGCGTTTCGTCGTGATCATGCCGCGCTGGATGACACATCGAACAGCACCAGCGTGCCGTCCTGCCGAAACG
>JAYTAK010001404.1:0-12558 GCA_043737515.1 Candidatus Kuenenia sp.
CACCGACCGCACATTCATGCCAAATTCCAGGATAACGAGGCAGTCGTCGCCATTCCCGACGGGGAGCTGTTGGACGGCTTCCTTCCGCCAGGTAAAATGAAGATGGTGGTGGCGTGGGTTGAAATTCACCAGGAAAACCTGATGGCGGACTGGGAGCTTGCCGTCAATGGTCAGCAGCCGTTTAGAATCGAACCTTTGAGGTAATGATGAACCCTCGCGTGAAATCAGTCGTAGCGACGGATGAATATCATCTCCGAATTAAATTCACCAATGGTGAAATCGGCGTATTTGACTGCAGTCAACTGTTAGATTTTGGAGTCTTTCGGGAGTTTCAGGATATCGCTTATTTCAAGCGTGCGTCGGTGACGCATGGCACCGTCGTTTGGCCAAACGAACAAGACATTTGTCCTGACACGCTCTATGAAGACTCGATCAAACTCACGCCCCGAATCGACGAACAATTAAGGCTTTGACCTCGCGCGTGCGGACGGAGAGTGCGGAGTGAGGCTCAGAGTTCGGCCAAGTGGGCTGGTGGCGGTGCGAACTCGCTGAGCCGAAGCTCAAGGCATTTGCAGAAGTTCGGTCAGGTTTGGCAGAAAAATGAGTGGCAGAAAAATACAGAACTCGTGCTTTGGCATGAGGCCAAACAAGAAACCACTTCAGGTCTCTGCCGCAGCACGCTATGATGACGTCACTGACAAACGCTTGACTCTGGAGCCATCGCTATGTCGATCGCCGAAATTCCGAATTCGCAAACCGCAATACCGCCACTGCAACCGGGCGATCGGTTGAATCGCGCGGAGTTTGAACGGCGTTATCATGCGATGCCTGACTGTAAGAAAGCAGAATTGATCGAAGGAGTCGTTTACGTGCCGTCACCCGCTCGCCTTCGTCACGGTCAGCCACATGGAACATTGATGGCCTGGATCGTCAATTATGCGATTGAAACCCCGGGCACTGACGCGGCAGACAATGTTACGAATCGACTGGACAACGACAACGAGCCTCAGCCGGATGTGGCATTGTTCATCGATCCTGCCTGTGGCGGGCAAACGCGAGTCAGCGACGATGGTTACCTGACCGGCCCGTCGGAATTTGTCGCCGAAGTTTCCGTCTCAAGCGTTTCTCTCGACCGAGGTGCCAAACTGCGGACCTATGAACGGCACGGAGTGCGTGAATACCTGATTTGGCGGGTCAATGACAAGTTGCTGGAATGGTACGTGCTGCGTGACCACGGCTTTGAATTGCAGTCGCTGCCCAGCGATGGCATTTACCGCAGTGAAACGTTTCCGGGACTCTGGCTGAACGCATCCGCCATGCTGCAACGCGACGGCAAGAACGTCATGCGAGTCCTGAATGAAGGTTTGGCGACCAGCGAACATGCGGCATTCGTCACGCGGCTGGAAACCCGACGGAATTCTGGTTAGCCCGCATTCCGCAGTCGTCCGACGATGCGTTCAAAGTCGTCGTTGCCGGCGAAGTGAATCACGATCTGGCCAGCATTGTTCTTCTTCTGTCGGATGTCGATCTTCGCTCCGAAATGGCCTCGCAGAAAATCCTGCAACCCCAGCACATGATTGGATGTGCCGGGCTGTTGAGCGCCTTCCGAAGATTCTGTCACATTTGCCGCGTCCGTCCCGTGTTGCAGCGGCAACGTCCCGGCACGCAGCATTTCGCGGACGATGTCTTCGACACGACGGACGGACAGTTGTTCCTGTTCGATCTGTCGAGCCAGTTCGTTCTGCTGCGCTTCTGACAGTGGCAGCAGCGCTTTGGCGTGTCCGCCGGTGATCCTGTTGGAGCGCAGCAACTGCTGAATGGATTCCGGAAGTTCCAGCAGGCGCATCATGTTGCTGACGGTCGCGCGATTCATGCTTAACTGGCGACCCAATTCTTCAATCGTGCCGCCGAAGCGTTCCAGATAATCCTTGAAGGCAGCCGCCTTTTCGAGCACGTTCAGATCTTCGCGTTTGAGGTTCTCTTCCAGTGCGGCTTCGCAGGCTTGGCGGTCTTCGAACTGGATGACTCGGCACGGCACGGTTTCCATTCCCACCTGTTGCGCGGCGCGCCAGCGGCGTTCGCCTGCGACTAACTGATAACCAGCCTCGCCGTCCGTGCGCGCACGCACCAGCAGTGGCTGCAGGATGCCATGTTTTCGGATACTTTCTGCCAGTTCATCGATCGCTGCCGGTTCAAATTCGCGACGCGGCTGAAACGGATTGCGTTCAATCAGCTCCATCGCAATCTCATCCGACGCCGGTGCGGGCGGTGATGAAAGCGGGTGCATGGAGATTGTCGAAGGGTTGTGACCGACATACTCGTCCGTGCCGTTGCCGAGGAGAGCATTCAACCCTCGCCCCAGTCGTCGCTTGAAATTGCCCTGACCGCCCTGTTCATGATCTACTGCGTGCGCTTCCATGTGACCGCCCCAATCGAAAACCTGTGATCTCGTTCGTGTGAGCCAGTTTACGACGCTGATCCGACGTTGGACCCTCGCGCAATCAATCCGCTCAATCATCGCCTGTTCCGATAATCGGCAGTGTTGATAGAGTCGGTTCAGTCGGGAATCCGGATTTCTGCCGCGGAGTGTGTTCGGCAGTTTCTGCCGCACGGAGAGCCCACACGGAGGGCCAGCCGCAATCGTTGGATGCCTGTCATTGCGGCGTGTATTCTGTAGGATTCGGGCTGGCAGAAAGCCTCTCCACGACTTGCAGGAAATTCCATGAATATCACCCAGCCACACGCCATCAATCGCGGGCACCTTTTCACCGCCGCATGTTTCACGCTGTGCATCGCGGTTTACGTTTCTGCCACAGCCCGCGCTCAGGTCATCGCGGATCTGGCACCGCAGCCGTTTGGTGATCAGTTTCCAAAGCTGGATTCTGATGCCGTGGGTGAATGGTGGAAACCGGGACAGGTTGAACGTGGAAAAAACAAAGGGCAGCCTCAGGAACCCCGGCTTCTCCTGCCGCGCGATCAGGTCATGGCATTCGCCCTGTACACGCATGATCACGGAGTCCTGAAATTGTCGGCTCAACTTTATCCGTTGAAGCCCGACGAACCGCGCACCGTGACACTGGAGTTTCAGGACGGCGCGGTGTGGAAGATCGCGGCCGAGGCGCAAGTCGTGTACCCCGGCTGGAGCGCGCATTTTCGAATTGAAGACTGGGACAATACGAAGACCGTCGAGTATCGCGTGCGACTGGCAGATCAGTCGTCATTCGAAGGCACGATCCGGCGTGACCCTGTCGGTAAGCCGCAGATCGTGGTTGCGTCTCTGTCCTGCAATTCCAGTCGTACGCCCGGTTCGCGGGCAACGATCGTGGACAATCTGAAGAAGCTGGACCCCGACTTGTTGTTCTTTGCCGGAGATCAGTCTTATCACCATACGCAGCACACATTCGGCTGGCTGGAATGGGGCATGCAGTTCCGCGATGTCCTGCGCGATCGTCCCGTCGTCACGATTCCTGATGATCACGACATCGGGCAGCCGAATCTCTGGGGTGCCAATGGAAAGAAGTCATTCAACTCCGCCGGGCCGGATGGCGGCTACTATTATCCCGTTGAGTACGTGAAGATGGTGGAACGCTGTCAGACGTGGCATCTGCCGGATGCCGTTGATCCAGCTCCCGTGGAACAGGGCATCGGAGTCTACTTTACGAGGTTACGTGTCGGTGGAGTTGACTTTGCGGTGCTGGAAGACCGCAAGTTCAAGACCGGCCCGGAAGGCACCATTCCGCAACTGGGTCCGCGTCCCGATCATATCACCGATCCCAGCTATGACCGCGCGGCGATTGATTTGCCGAATCTCGAACTGCTGGGAGATCGGCAGCTCAGGTTCCTGAATCAATGGACTCAGGACTGGACCGGCGCGGAGATGAAATGTGTGCTGTCGCAGACGGCATTCTGCGGAGCTGTCCATCTGCACGGCAGCCGCGACAATCGCCTGCTGGCAGATCTTGACTGCAACGGCTGGCCTCAATCCGGTCGCCGCGCGGCATTGCGAGAAATCCGCCGTGCATGGGCACCTCATCTGTGCGGAGATCAGCATCTGGCAGTCGTCGTCAAGCACGGGATCGATGCGTGGGGCGACGGACCGTACGGTTTCACGAGTCCTGCGATCGTCAACACGATCTACGGTCGCTGGTGGCATCCGGAGAATGAACAGCCTGGTCCGCACCCGCGTCCCGACAGTCCGTTGCCCTGGACCGGAGACTACGAAGACGGTCTGGGCAATTTTATCTCGATGCTGGCTTACGCAAATCCGGAAGATCCGTCCGATGAGCTGAAACGATCAGACGGGTTCGGCATTGCAAGATTCGACAAACCGAAACGCAACATCACGTTTGAGTGCTGGCCGAGATTTTCCAATGTCAGCGATGGCGACAAAGCTCAGTTCCCTGGTTGGCCGATCACCGTGGCGATGCATGACAACGACGGCAGAGAGCCCTTCGGCTGGCTCCCGGAAGTCCAGATTGCCGGCGCACCGAATGCGGTGGTGCAGGTCGTTGAAGAATCGTCGGGAGAGGTGCTGTATACGGTCCGTTCGAACGGCGCGACGTTTCAGGCACCGGTCTACAACGACGGCCTGTATACGCTCAAAGTCGGCATGGATTTCCCCGACGGAGTTTCAATGCCGGGACTGAAACCAGCGAAGCAGGGTTCACAGCCGCCGATTCGGATTGAACCTGGCAAATGAACGGATGCCGCACGCGGTTGGCATAGCCCCGTTCAACCGCGTGCCCAGCGGGCCGCGCTTGTTCTATTTGAGATTTCGTATATGAGATCTGAGATTTGAAATACAAAGCGAGGGGCGTTGCGCACGCGGTTAAACGTATGTGCCATCCTCAATCGCGCGCTGTTTATCGCGGCAGAATCTGCCGAACTGCGTAATGCAGGTGCGACGATTTGTTCAGTGAGCCTCGAAATTCGGACTTGTCGCTCAAGCGAGATGATATCCTGCGGCGCAGTGCCCCGGCGTTTTTGCGCAGCCCGGGGCGATTGAAATTTGCTGGCTGCTTTGAGGATCATGGAAGATGCTCGTCCCATTCCTGCTGTCTGTTGGCTTGTTGGCCGCCTCATTCACTGCAGCATGTCCGTCAGCGGACGATGTTGAATCACCGGCGGAGGCTGTTGAATCTGCGGCAGCGGCTGTTGAGTCGCCGACATGGATATTGCGATACAAGTTTGTGGCCGACCAGAAGCTGCGATACAGGAATACAGAAGACGTCACGCTGGACGCGACGCAAGGTCAGATTCGCAAGGTCGATGTCACCTCCATTGAACAGCGACGAATTTTCACCGTGTCATCGGTGGATGCTGCCGGTGCGGCGCGACTGGCGATGCAGTATGAATTTGTGCGGATGCAGTCACGGACGAATGACTTCGAGCCGGTCGTGTTTGATACGACGATGAAACCCGACGACATTCCTCCGGCTTTTCGCAATACGGCTCGACAACTCAAAGGCAGCGCGCCACGATTCTGGATTTCCAGTCTGGGAAGTGCGCTCAAGGAAACCACGTCAACAGCAGGCCATGAACCGGCGGAAAAAGCCGTCGCTCGAGCTGGCAACGTGACAGTCACGAATAAGGAATCCGAACCCGCGACCGGCAGTGTGCAGCAAGCCGTCGCCACCAGCCCGACAAAGAAGGCAGACGCAGCGCATGCGTCCAGCGCCGTGACTTTTCTGATGCCGCTCCCGGAACACCCGGTCGCGGTCGGTGACACATGGCGAGAAATGATACCCGTCAGCGTGCGCGTCACAGAAGAGATCAGTCGTCAGATCAACATCCTGCGTACATTCCGCCTGGAGTCTGTCGAAAACGGTATCGCGAAGATTTCATTCCGATCATCAATCGAAGCGGCCGTGAAGAGCCCCACGATGCGTTCTCAACTCATCAAAGCCACACCGAAAGGGACTTTGACGTTCGACATTGAACGCGGCGTGATGGTCAAACGCGAAGTCCGCTACGACGAGTCCGTATTAGACGCCCTTGGCCCCAACAGCGTCGTCCTCTGCCACGGCAAGGGCACCGAAGAATTGCTGGTCGAAGCGACGACGGAAGCGGTCGCCGACTAACTCGATTCTCCGGACTTGCAGAAAACTCGGCTTTCGGCCGTGACCCATGCTGCGATGTTTGAAGAACATAAAGAGTTACCGATACGCAGGCGCCACGGTAACATGGTTGATTTTTACAGCGTCAGATCCGACAAGACGCTTGGAGCTTGCCAGGTTTTTTCGAAATGCTGTCCCGAGAGTCTTTTGACAACGCTGCCCGCCAGATTCAAAAGAATAACTGGAATGCGATTGCGCACCGGTGGAATGATGGACGCGAGCGTAACGGATTGAGTTCTGACCGTCTGCCATTGATTGCACACCATCTCAAATCCCCAATCCTGTTAATTGGTGCAGGGCAGGGGCAAGTACTGGAAAAGCTTCAGGAGAATTACGGAGATACAACCGGATTAGACTGGTCACGCGAAATGCTCGCGCGAGCCAGGCTGACGAAAGCAGCGAATCTGATCGAAGGAGATGCGGGCCAACTTCCGTTTGCGGATGAGAGTTTTCAGACGGCGGTCATTTCCACCGGCGTCTTGTTGCCATCGCACGATGAGGCGAGGTCCTGCGCTTATATTCAGGAAGCCTTCCGAGTTGTGAGAAGCGGCGGGACGATGATTGCCTGCATTTTTTATAAAAAAGACAGCGACGAGGCTCGCAGGAAGGCTGATATCATCCGGATGCCTGCAGATACGATCCACTGCTTTCTGTTTTGGGAGTTATCGACGATCAGTTCGATCCTTGAAAAAGACGATCGACGGATTATCGACACTGTTATAGAGAGGGACGTCGCCCTGATCGTGGTCCGAAAAACGTGAGGCCGTGCAGGCATACCGTTCCGTATCTCAAGCATTGATAGACGCACTGCAGCCGGGTACACTTAGCTCATGAATAATGAGATCCTTGGAGTTATCGCGGACTATCTGGACGTCGATGTTTCGGCGGTACATCCGGAGGCGACGCTGGAAGGGCTGGGCATCGATTCAGTGGATTTTCTTGAGATACTCTTCGAGATTGAAGAAAAACTGGGCATGCGATTCAAAGGCGAATACAAATCATTCCAAAATGAGCTTCATTCCATCGGCGACGTTATTCGACTCGTTGAACAGCACGGGCAGAACTCGCTCCCGTCACCCTCCGTGGAACACAAATGAGTTCTGTCAGATGTGAGGACTTGAATTGGAAACGCGCTTAAAGCCCGATGAACAAAAAGTCGTCGTGACCGGCATAGGAATCGTTTCGGCAATTGGGCATCATCGGGAAGAGTTCAGCAGGAACCTGTTTGCCGGCAAAACCGGGATTCGGAAGATCCAGTCGTTCGACGCAACGCCGTTTCGCACTCAAACAGGTGCCGAAGTGTCAGGAATCGACCTCGCTTCATATGTCACGCACGCGGAATTCATTCAGTTCGACCGACTCTGCCTGTTGATGATTGCGGCCGCCGATGAGGCAACTGCCGACGCGGCGCTTCACCTCGAACAGGACGGGAAAGACCTTGGTGTCATTTTAGGGACCGGGCTGGGGCCGTCATCTGCCATTGAAGACTCCGTGCGTCGCGTGCGCTCGGGCGCGCGACTGCGGCCCACGACCATTCTCAGGATGATGCTGAGTTCGCCTGCTGCGGCGCTGTGCGCTCGTTATCAGGCGCGCCGGGAATCGCACGTTCACGTCACTGCATGTGCATCGTCTGCTCACGCGATCGGGCAGGCGGCTGACTATATCCGAAGTGGCGGAATGGATCTTTGCCTGGCGGGCGGATGCGATGCATTTCCGTCATTCACGCTGTTCGCGGCATGGGACGCAATGGGAATTATGTCGCCTGACAACGAACAACCGAGTCAGGCGGTCCGTCCCTTTTCCGCAGGTCGCACGGGTTTCGTGATTGGAGAAGGAGCTGCGGCCCTGGTACTGGAATCAGAGAAACGCGCCAACAGCAGGGGAGCCCGGATCTATGCTGAGCTTGCTGGCTGCGGCTCCTGTTCCGATACGCCCAGCCTGACGAAACCTTCCGTCGAAGGAATGGTTACTGCAATGTCGCGAGGGCTAAGGAATGCGGGCCTGACACCTGACGAAATCGGCCACGTCAATGCGCACGGGACGGCGACGCAAATCAACGATAATCTTGAAACAAGGGCCCTCCATCAGGTATTCGGTGACCATGCCCGGGATCTTCAGATCAGTGCCACGAAGGCCTCACATGGTCATACGATGGGCGCGGCGGGGGCGGTGGAAGCGGTGGCAACAATTCTGGCGCTGCAACACGGACTTGCGCCGCCCACGCTGAACCTGCGGGAGGCCGACCCTGAGTGCGACCTCAATTACACTGCTGGTGATGCACGCGAAATGAATTGTTCGGCCGCGATCTCGAATTCCTTCGCGTTCGGTGGCCACTATGTGTCGCTGCTGTTTAACCGCGCCCCTGCTGCGCGGCTAACGTGACTCGATGTCGCCCTTCCATAAACGGCTGCATGATCTCCAACAGCGCGACCGACGCCAGTGACATCGGAAGATTCGCCGATTGGCGACGCAGCACCGATTTGGTCACTTTTCAACGTGGTGATTCAGCATCCTTTGACGCGCGTTCAAACTATGAATGGTCGACGGCAGATTCAATACGTCGAATGAGTCTGATTTCTCCAGCCTGTACGAATCAATCGCTGCGTCCTGAAGATTCCATAAACAGCCCAGCAACTTTATCAGTCGACACTCCTGGTCAAAGGCACGGATGTGAGCCGGCGGGACGCTGACGTCCGGGCCAGCGTCATTTGGGCCTTCTCGCGCTGATTCGATGTATTGCTGCATCCAGAGTCGAGCTCGAAACATTCGTCCTGAAATCAGGTCTCCCGCATCGTCAACAAACGTTCGCAGAGCGCTTTCCAACCTGGCGCTTTCACAACCAAGGCACAAGGCCGCGAGCGATTCGCTCACGAGTTGTGGCAGATCACGCCACTCGTTCGGGCCGAGCAATTCAGCGGTGCCGCTGAGTGTATCGAGGAACTGCTCAACGTGATGCAGCGGCTGTCCCGCCTTGTTGTCACCGGCAACCTCCATCGCGATCGCTGCCCCTGAAATCAGATTGAACTTCTGAACGTACTGCCAGAACCGGGCGACAGAATCTTCACCTGCCAGCGGCCGCACGGGACTGCGCACAACAGGCTGCAACCTGGCAATGTCAGCGACTGCGTCCAGCACTGTGCCTGCTCGGGCAGAAGCGGGATCGTTGCCCAGCGCAGCTTTAGTTTCAGCCACAGCATCGAGTAAATGCCGACCAGCATCTTCCACCACTTTCCTTAGGTCATCAGCCGTGCGGCTGTTCGATTCCTCAGATTCAGTATTCGGGTGGAGAATTGCGCGTAACGCATCTTCGAACTGATCTCCGGCCGTCTCGAGGGCGCCGGCTAACTCCAGAAACGGCTCGCCGACTGAGCCAATGCCGATGGTTTCGAGCGGCCCTGCATTGATATCCTCATACCGGCGAGCCCGAATCAGCATCCGGGCATTGCGCATGGTCGACTCGAGCCGCGTGGCAATTCGTTCAATTCCAGCTAAATCCGACAGGCAGAATTCGAGGTGAGAGCCAGGAATAACATCAATTGGCGCGGAAGAACCCGGCAGGCGCGACAGGCAGAGCAATCGGACGCGGAGTTTCTGATGCTGGCGGTTCCCTTTGAGAACGACGGCCAGCCATTCCAGGTAACCCCGGGCAAAACGCTTCATATTGGGTTGCTGACCGGTTGGTGTCGACAACATCGCTTCCACGAAAGCGACAAAGCTTTCGGCGCGCCCCGTCATGCTTCGAAGGGTTTCTGCTGTCGGCGTCTGTAAATCACCACGCAGCACCACTCGACCGCATTCGGCGTCTCCCGTTGTCCTGTTTGTGGCAAACCGGAATCCATCAACAATCGTCTCGCGACGTGTGCCCGAATAGTCCGTCACAAACAAGGCACCCTGCATCCAGGCGGTAATAAATTCGTAACTCTCGAACGCATTATCATGCAGTACGATGGTCGGAATATTGCCGTCGTCCGAATGGGCAAGGGTTTGATACGTGCAGATTCGCAAGCGGTTTCCCGGCAGCAGGATGGACGCGCCGGACGGGATTTCAAACAGCAGGGAGCAGATCGAGAAATCATCCACTGAATCGGAATTGGCGAACTGACAATCCCCGGCGTTCAGTTTGAGTTGAACGATCTGGGTGCTGGTCGTACCGATCGCCGGAAACCCTGGACTTTCAGGTAAATGTGCCAAATGGCTGAACGCGGCATTTCGTCCGAGGGGCAGCTGTATCCCTCGTCCAAATCTCTGCAGCAAAGCCCCCTTCAGAAGCCGCTGAAAGGCGCAGGCGCGGAACAATCCCATGTATGGACTTAGAGGAGCGAATTCCATCGCAATCGGCACAGACTGACTCAGCGGTTGCAGAATCCTGCGCACCGCCGCCGGTCCGTCAGCCAGGATTTTCAGAATGCTGTCCCCGCCCGCGAATTGCTCGTCGTGACACCGGCCTCCGTGCAGTAATTTCCGGAGCACTTCATTGTTTCCGACACTGACAATTCTGCCCGCTGCGGAAACAAAAGTCGATGTCGTGTACACGCGGCAGCCGACAACGAAAGGGCCAGTGACGCGAAGACCACCAGCTTCGCGAATGAGCGAGTTCCTGAGTTGCCGAAAGCGGTCAGGTCTGCAGACAAACACCTGAAAGATCTGATCGCCGACCTCCACGCGAGACAAAAAGTGCGTTCCAAACTCGTAGAAAAAACTGAGATATCGATGGGCATCCTTTGCTGTCACCACTGCGTCGCGGGCTAACCCGTCATGGATCTTTCCGGACACCCGCAGCCGGCCCATCGCATTATGTCCTGCGGGCGTCCAGTAATCGTCGATCCGGATCCTCCGGCCAATTCCCCTCTGCTCCGCAGCGTATACACACTCTCCTGTCACACGACGCAACTGGACAAGCAGATAACCGCCCGCCTGTTCCGGCGACAATTCAACTCCCAGAGTTCCGCTCAGGGTGCGCAGGATTTCGCTCCTGGACGGATGCGACAGCATCAGCGTGCCGAGTGGAATGCGAGATTCTGTCGTATCCTGCGGAAACGGCATGACGCGGTAATTGAAAACTTCGCTGACCAGATCTTCGACGTTGTCGTGCAAACTGATCGCAGGGCTGCCCCACTCTGCGGACGTATCCGACTGGATGTTCAGCTCGAAAGTGGTCAACGGCTGGCGTGGCGGCAGAAAACAGGGCTGGCCGCTGTCCGATGGAGTCGCCCATCCCGGACGTAACCCAAGCAACAGGTTGACGGCATCACCAAGTCTAGATTCGGATTTCATCAGATATGGACCACAGTTTCCGGTACCGCGACAAGGCCCGGCCTGCCAGGAGATGCTCGGCCGATGTCGAACTTCCTGTCGGTCAATCCTGCCTGATCGCAAATGGTCATGCTGAGGCAGTCGTGCCGACAACTCAACAGCATTCGGGTTACGTCGTTTGAAATACGCCCACAATCACCAGATCTCCAGGCACCCGCGCCTGACTCATCTGGATCAGATTTCCGGGAAACACGAGATTCTCCAGGGCAAAGAGAGTCACTGGTGCGAACCTGATGCCAGACATGGCGCTCACGAAGTCCGTATTAAGAATGTTCTGCAACTGTGACTGGATCTCCTCTTCGGCGCTGCCGGTGACGGTCACTGTCGGTGCGCCCGGAGTGATGGTGATCACCTGACTGGCACCGATTCCCGAGAGCGTCACGGGATAGTCCGCCGACACGGAGATATTGACCTGCACGTTACCCTGCGTGTTCTCCGACTGTGCCAGATGGAATCCACCGGCACTGGATCCGGTAAAATTTCCCCCCAAAGGAATACTGTAAGTGACGGTGGTGCGATCGCAGCAACTGCCGAAACTGAATGAACCGGCAAAGACAAACTCGGGATTGATGTATGCGTACCAGCACGGGCTGGGCCCCCCTGGCACCGCTGGAATCAGCTGGAATCCGTTGCCGCTGGCGTTGAAGCCATTGGCAAGAATATCGCTAAAGAGAATCCGTGAGCTGATCATCAGACTGCACGTCAGTCCGTCGGCCGTCGGGATCGGTTCATCCACATTGATCTGCGCGGATGCAGGAGTGCTGCCATCCGTCGTGATGAGCAACTGCACGATCGTATTACCTGCATTGGTGGTCGTCACATGGAATTGAAACGATGTCGGTGTCAGCGCGGGCAGGCTGGCCAGATTGCGGAAGTCCACCGAGGCCAGAATGTACTTGATATTGTTGGCATTAAACCAGTTTTTGATTTCGTCGACAAACTGCGTATTGTCTACACCCTTAATAGTCATGTTGTTCACCGTGAAGCTGCCACTTGCGAAATCCAGAATCAGCGATTGTGCGGTGCTGTTCACCAGGCCCTGCACCTGCGCCAGTGCGACGGTGCCGGACAAAACAGGGTTTTGGGAAATGTCGATCGCCACCGGCGACCCCCACGTCACCCTGCCGTC
>JAYTAK010001405.1:0-5430 GCA_043737515.1 Candidatus Kuenenia sp.
CCCTGCCGGAAGAGTTATCGCGGACTGTTTGTTCGTGCTGAAAAACACTCGCTTTGAGCAAAAATTCGCGAATGTGCTGAATCTGTAAAGCGTGTCGCCAGCCTCGTGCTAGGTTTCGGCTGGCTGAGACTGCCAAAATTGTTCATGCACGGGAACACATTCATGAGCTTCCTCAAAAACTTTCTAAAAACAAGCTATCGCGACGGCGAAGCTCCACGCGGCGTCAGCAGCTTCCGAAATCTGTCGGAAGCCGAGCTGGATGCGCACATGGGTGTTGCGCGCTACGGCGACTTTACGCTCACCGATGCTGTGCGCCCGTCCTACAATCTGGAGATCGTTCCGCGAACCGGCTACCGCAACGAATGGTACGTCGATCAGGACTCCGGGGCCAGAATCCCCGTCCTGATGACGTCGGTCACCCGGGAGCGACTGTTCGACACGTTTCTGTCACTGCTCGATCCGCTCGGCGAAACAGTCGATGTCGTGCTGGAAACCAGTCATGACAAATCAAACGGTTCGCACACAGACCTGTATCGCGAACAGATCGATATGCCGGTTCTGCAGAGCATCCTGTATGACTTTGAAGATCTGCTGTTGGATGACGGATGCTGCGGCATCGCCGTCCTGAATCCGCGCAAGCCGATGGAAGTGCAACTGGACGAACACAAACTCATGTTCGTTTATGGTCACGACAACGCGAAGTATGAGGTGGCTCTGCGCGAGAATCAGGTCGCTCGCATCGAGAATCTGAAATTCATCACCGAGGCCGAACATGTGCATTCTTCCAGCGATGAATTCCAGCAGCGATTCGAACAACTGTGTTACCACCTGGGGATTGAGAACTGATCCGAGTGCTGTGTTCTGTGTTTTCTTAATTCTGTCTGCATCAGTTGTTGTCTGATGCCGTTTATGAACGGGAGGTTCTGATGAAGTGGTCCCTTCCACTTGTCGAACTGAGTCGTCCGGCAGCACCCTGTGCATCGCCTATGTTTGCTGCGTTAACGCTGTTGGCTGTCGTCCTGCCGTTCACCGCTGGCTGTTCGGCATTGCCTGTGATGCAGTCCGCTTCGGTCCACGTAGCGATGAAGGATGGTGCGTCATCTGCGGACGAATACACCGATGCCGAAAAGCTGCGGCTGTCTCAGTTGCCGACAACTCCCGACTTCGATCTGCCCCCGGTGCCTGTAGCTGTCTCTGCGCCTCCGAAGGAAGCTGCAACAGCGCCTCTGAAGGAGGATGTGACTGCAACGAAGGCTGCCGAATCTGCAAAGTCAACAGCACCGGATGTCGCGCCGAAAGTCGGGGAAATCAGCAAGCCCGTTGCCGTCGCTGCCGTTGAGCCCGCTGCCACAACGCCGGAGAAAAAACCGTCTGCGTTAACCGCCGTTGAGCCTCCGACGAACAAACCGAAAACAGTCGAAACAAAACCGACCGTCATCGGGCCACCAATTATCGGAGCCGGACAATCTGGTGTCACTCCATCTGACAAGCCATCGTCCGTGCAGTTACCGATGCTGCGGATCGACGCACCGAAACCTTTTGCCTGGGCATTGACTGGAAAAACGGCGGGGGACCGCGCATTCCAGACGGCGACCATCGGCGACGATGGCTATCGCTCTCTGGTGATCGGCAGCGTCGCTGGCAATGATCCGCTCGCGCTGGAACTTGTCGAACAGCTTGCACGTCACCTGCACAATGACAAGACGATTCTCGGAGGGTTTCAGACCACCATCCTTCGCACGCTGAACCCCGATGGCGAAGCGCTGCACACGGTGTTGAATGCAAAAACGCAGTACATCAATCATGGCTTTCCGAAAGACAACGGAATCGCTGACGGCAACCAACCCGTCGAAGTCACCTTTCTGCTTGGCCAAATCCAGACTCTGCAACCACAACGCGTGATTCACGTCCGCACGGTTGAGGGTGACGACGGACTCGTGGCCGCCAGTTCAGACTGTATGGAGTTGGCAACCAAGTCGGGAGAATGGCTGGGATTTCGCGTCATCAGCCTGCCAGGCAAGGCGGTCTCTGGATCTCTGGAACGGCATCTCGCAAGTTCAGGGCGATGTGAGGTCATCACATTCGGCATCCCTGCAACGGCAAAGAAAACGGAACTCTGGGATCGTTACGGAGACGCACTTCAGAATCTCCTGATGGGCGAAAATTCTGACGCCCGCGAACTGGCACGCCAGCCACGTCAGCGATCGTCCGCCAACCACAGCGACGCCGCCGACCGATGAAGGTTTTGGGCTGCGTCACAATGAGATCGCCACGGCGAGGAATCGCAAAGTGCAGGGCGTCTGATTCGTGCGGGGCTGTCTGAATCACACGCTGGCGAATCACGGCACAAATTGTCTGTCATTGCGATTCTTCATCGGTGGTCCGGCTTTGCCATCCGCAGGAGAACGGCCTTGAAAGGCTTCCTGCTGCTACGTCGCGCACTTAATTTGTCGGTGAACCGGGCATCGTGACACTGACGACGATGGAAGACCATCAGAACATGCTCCGACAGCTTCGGATCACCAGTTTGCGTCCCGGCCCAAGTGGCAACGAATCGGCACCGAATCACGCGAATTTTGACGAGACGCTCGCGAATCCGTTTCCGAAACTTCCGGAACTTCTCGTCTGCAATGACGGAGCGGCTGAAGCAGAATTCGGCAGCAGGAACGCTGGCGACATTCCTGTTGACGCACATCAGTTGATCGCCCTCTGTGCTCCGCGACTCGTCTTCATCAGCTACGGCATTCCGGAAAAAGGGGACGCGAAGTGGCTGGACCAGCAGGGAAGCTACATGGCGACCGTCGCCGCGCAGCCTGCATATCGCCTGTGCGGTGCTGAGACGCTCGGTGTCTCGGACGACTACGTCAATGAGAAAATGCCCGCCGTGAACGTTGGACTTCTTTCCGGATCTCTCGCCTGGCACCAGCATGACGGCGGCCATACGAGCGGCCCGAATCTGCCGTTGTTCCTCGAATGGGCCAGTCAAAAGTTTGCTGCTTCCGTGCCTGCCGCGCAGCCTTGAGATTTGAAGGTGTGACGGGTGCGACAAGAATATTGGTGACATAAAAATGAATCTTGCCGCGGGCCTCGCCCGCAACCGAATCTCTTGTGCCGCATCAATGGCTTCGCCGCCGTGTCTGGTGCGAGCCGACGGAGCGGCTCGCCTACGCAGGTCCTCCGCTCCGTCGGCGGACAACTGTCGCGCTGCGGAAATCTTCTCAGTAAAACCAAACTTCCTGCGTTTGCTGAGCAGGAGGAAGCCGCTCTGAGCGGTTCGGGAAGAGCTGACACTACAATACGAAAAAAGCCCGGCTTGTATGAAAAGCCGGGCCTCTTTACAGGGCAAATTGAAGAGTTCGTTTCAGGTTTCCGTTCCCTGTGTCATCCACCATTCGGCGGACGTGCATTCTTCTGCCAGTTGCTGAATGATGCCTTCGGTCTCGGGCGTCATCGCGGGGATGACGACAGGCGTGGTCAGCATTGCAATGGGCTCAAACGGAACACGATCACTATCGGCGGGAACATCTGCGTTACCGGGGTCAACAGATTCTGTTGCGGAAACCTCGGCTTGAATGTTGCCGGTTGTGGGCAGCAGTGCGGCCAGCAATTCGGGGACTTCGCCTGCGGGCTGCTCGACATCATTTGATGCCACGGTAAAGTTAACAGGTGTGCTCCACGGAAGCACCGTGCCGTCCGTTTTGACCGCCCGCACCCAGACACGATATGAACCTGTCGGCAGCGGATCGTTGGGAGAAAACTTTGTCAGCACGATGCCGCTGGTGCGGATGTAATCGAAGTCTTCGCCCACCCAGGCGATCCAGATGTCGTATGATTTTGCATCAGGCACCGGTGTCCAGGTGATATCCGGAATCGGAATCACGTTGTCACCTTCATTCGGGGACGTGATGATCGGCACACCGCCGGTCGCTTCAAACGAGAACGGCGTGCTCCATTCGGTCAGCTCACCTTCGGTGCTCACGGCCCGGACCCAGACTGAATACTTACCGGGTTCGATGTCCTGTTCGAACTGATAAGTGCTTGTCGAAGACGTTGTTCGCAGGTACGGAGTTGTCCCGTCCGTCCGTTCGACCCACACGTCGTAGCGTGCCGCTTTGTCGATTGGCGTCCATTCGATGATTGGACGAGCTGCGGTGACAATTCGCCTGTTTGGATCATTCGTTTCAATTCCGACCGGGCCGGTAATGACAGGCATCCGAATCGTCGAAAAGTTGCTCGGCAGGCTCCAGATACCGACGGTTTCCGGACGCCCTGCTGTTCTGCGATGCGCGCGGACCCAGAACACGTAATCACCACTCGCCAGTACTTTGGGAATCTGGTACGACGTACCAGTACGGAACTTCAGATTGTAGAGCAGCACATCCGGAGTTGCACTTTTGGCCAGCACGACGTCATAGTCTGTGGCACCAGGCACGGCCTGCCATTCCAGCAACGGCGGATTCTGAAAACTTGGACCGACCGGACGTGTGATCTTCACTGGCGGTGCGACTTCAAAGTCAAACGCCTTACTCCACGCGGACGTTCTCCCGCCATCGTCCAATGATCGCACGAAGACGCGGTAGTTCCCCATCGCCAGATCGTCGGTCAGCGTGTACGAACGAACTTCTTGACGCAGGACATCGCCTTTTCCATCCGGCTGTGTATTCCCGTCTGCGTCCAGAATCGGTGTGTTGTTTGCCACGCGGATCAGCTTCGACGTCAAATTGGTCTGATCGCTGAAGAAGATTTCGAACCGGAAGGCACCCGGCGGACTGAACCATGTGATCGTGGGTTTCGTTTCGGACAGCTTTTCCGGCGTGGCGATCGCCTGTGGATTCACCGGGCCTGTCACTGTGGGCACGACCTGCACCACAAATTCTGTCGGTGCCGACCATGGCGATGTCGTGCTGTCGGCAAAGTTAGCTCGTACCCAGGCCCGAGTCCGACCGAGATTCAGGTTGGTGTTCGGAGTGAAGTTGGTCGCCGTAATACCGTACTTAACGAACTGCACCGTACGCTGCTCAGCATCGCTCACGTACAAGTCATAGCTTGTCGCGTTGTCAACGGCTTCCCATGTGAACGTGGGAGTCGCATCGCTGATGGTGCCGGTGGGCGACAGGACTGTCATCAGCGAACGCACTTCGAGTGACTCAACCAGCGCCGGAGCCTGCACGCTGGATTTGCTGCGACGGGATCGTTGTTTGCCTGAGATGGATTCAAACTTCATGGTCTGCTCTGCCAATGTGCTCGACGGACGGGTGAAGAATGCCGCAGACAAGCCAGGTGCCGCGGCAGCAACCACACGCCGAACGATTGTGGAATTTGCGGAGGCCCAAAGGAACGCTCGTCTCGTCAAGTTATCGCCAGTACGGAAAACGTGTTTTGACGGAAGACTCATTACAACCGGAAGAACACGAAAAACACGCCCCTCAC
>JAYTAK010001406.1:0-5428 GCA_043737515.1 Candidatus Kuenenia sp.
GGCCCCCTCTGAAGACCCCGACTTCAGATACCGAACGGCAACCACTGAACTTGAAAATACTCAGCAAATCTCAGCCTGATATTCCCGGATAGACTCTGACTCTGCCGGATTCTATGTGCAGCTCCCGATTGGTTTTGAGGGGAAAATCGCGTGTGGGAGAATGATCGTTTAACGGCGAGCCGTAGGCGTAGGCGACGCCGGCTTGCAGCATCTCCGCTCGCTCCGCCACCTGCGCGAGTTGCACCTCAACCATTGCCGCCGCCTCACCGACGCCGGGCTGGAGGCGCTGGCCGACCTCCCCGCGCTGGAAACGCTGCACATCAACGCCACCCCGATCACCGACGCCGGCCTGAAGCACCTCGCCCAAATCAAAACGCTCAAGTCCCTGAACCTCACCGAGTGCCAGTTGTCCGAAGCCGCCATCGACGACATCCAGGACGCGCTGCCGTGGTGTCGCATCACCAAGTAGCGAAGCTTTGTTTTCGTCGCGGAGCGACCGCCGACGGTAGCCGTGGGTTTCAACCCACGGTCGGTGAACCGAACAAACGATCTCGTCGCGGAGCGACGATTGAACCGTCGTCACGTCATCGACGCCTCGATTCATTGGCGTCCACACGTCCCTCGCTTCAATCGTCGCTCCGCGACGAACCAATTGGCGTGTGATCGCAAACCGTGGGTTGAAACCCACGGCTACCGGCAAATGTCGCTCCGCGACAAACACGCCGACGATTGAACCGTGGTCGCATGATCGGCAATCATGTGGCCAATGTGGTTGTCGAACCTGGTTTGTACCGACGCAGGGTCGAATGGCGTTGACTTGAGGAAATACAAAGGCGAGCGGGGGACGTCAGTCCCCTGATTTGCCTGGGTTCGCGGCCAATATCAGGGGATTCACATCCCCCGTTCGCCTATACTCCACGGCCTTGGACTTAGCGCGAGCTTCGCCCGCGCCAGGAACAATGTCTGTTTGTCACGCGCACGGATCCTGCGACCAAAGTCGCCATTCATCTGATTGATCCCGTTTTATGACCTGTGTCCTGCTGCCCAATCTCTTTTTTGAAGAAGAACTGCAATCGATCGCCACCGCCGCTTCGGCAAAGGCCAGGCAGACGGTGGCGGAGATCGGGCCGGTGATGGGTTTGCTCGCAGGAGAGACTCAGGGCACTTCGACATCACTTGATGCATCACCACTTCGGTCAATCGTAGTCGTGGCCGACGACGCGCGACCTGACGACGTTCCTCCCGCATTGCAGGGTGTGGAATTCCTGACGATTGATGAACTTGCGGCAAGAGTGAGACTGGAACCACAGCCAAATCCTGAACGCAGCATTGACTGGGTAGCTGTTCCGTGGGGATGGAGTAATCCCGCCGTTGCCATTTTCCAGCGAGCGGGTCTGCGGATCCATGCGCCGGACAGCGACGTCGTGCAGTATGTCAATAGTCGTCAATTTCAAGCGACGTTTGATGCGGCGATTGAGATCGAAGGCACGCAACGTGTGAATTCTTTCGGGACGTTGTGTCGTTCGCTGCCTGAAGTCACGGCTGCGATTACGGCTGCGCGTGAGTACTCTCCACGAGGCTGGGTGATTAAGGCCGACCTGAGTCATGCGTCTCGCAATCGGCTGCTGGGGACTGCGACCGACCTGAGGGTCGAGCAACGGGCGTGGCTGATGACGCGATTTGCATCGGGCGAAAGTGTGTATGTCGAACCGTGGGTCGAACGCATTTCAGAATGCGGGCTGCAGTTCGATGTGCCCAGCCCGGTTAGTTCAGCAGCCACAATTCAATTCATCGGTGCCGCCGAAATGCTCACCGATGACGCGGGACGTTATCGAGGCAGCATCGTGCGGTCCACGGTGCATGATGCCGTTTGGCAACCGGCGATTGATCACTGTTTCCAGATTGCAGAATCTGCGGCGATGCAGGGGTACTTCGGGCCTCTGGGAATTGACTGTATGGTTTATCGCTGTCCACAGCTCAATTCTCGGTGGCTTCGACTGTCGCACGACATCAATGGCCGATTCACGATGGGTCGCGTCGCGCTGTCACTTCGCAGGTTTCTGGAAACCGAGGAAGCCGGTTTCTGGGTTCATGGCGCGACAGATTCGGTCCTGCGAAATGGAAAAAGGGCTGACGGAGATTTTCCCGGCGGCGTACGTATCGTTCACACAAGTCCGGGGCAGATTGGCGGAAAGGCGGCAAGAACCGGAACGGCTCTCGTCGTTTCCGCAGATTCTGGCCGTTTGAGAGCCGCCTGCATTCAGATTCTGGGGCAAAGTGTCAAGATGTCGCTGTCTTCGGGGTCAGAAAGGCACTCGTAAAATTCCGAATGATGCGTTATATCGGGTACTTCAGACTCAGTATGCGACGAAAGATTTTTCTTCAATGACCGACTCCACACCACCTCAATCTCTGCGACCGTGGTCACCAGAATGGTACGCACAGCAAAAAAGCACGCTCGGGGAATCCACCTGCCAGCAGCTTGGGTTTTACGTCATTCCGCCTGAGCTGCGGCTGTCAGTCGTCATCCCGGTCTACAACGAAGAGAAGACTCTGCGGCTGCTCATTGATCGCGTTCGTGAAGTACCGATTCGCAAAGAACTGATTCTGATCGACGATTGCAGTAAAGATCGTTCTCGCGACCTGCTGAAAGCACTGGAAGCTGAAGGCGGCAACGACGATTTCAATCGCATCCGCATCTTTTTTCACGACGTCAACAAAGGCAAGGGTGCCGCGCTGAAGACAGGATTTTCGCATGTCGATGGCGACATTGTGATCATTCAGGATGCCGATCTGGAATACAATCCGTCCGAGTACCCGCGTTTACTACAGCCCATCGTGGAAGGCAAAGCCGACGTCGTGTTCGGCAGTCGATTTCTGGGAGACCGGGCGCATCGCGTTCTGTATTTCTGGCATTATCTGGGTAACCGATTTCTGACGACGCTCTCGAACTGCTTCACTAATCTGAATCTGTCCGACATGGAAACCTGCTACAAGGTGTTCCGCCGCAGCGTGATTGATGACATCACTCCGAAGCTGGTACAGAATCGCTTTGGATTTGAACCCGAAATCACCGCCAGGATCGCTCGTCGCCGTCTGCGCGTGTTCGAAACGTCGGTGAGCTACGCCGGTCGAACCTACGCTGAAGGCAAGAAGATCGGCTGGCGCGATGGTTTCAAGGCATTGTGGTGCATTGTGCGGTTTGGGATTGCAGATTGATTTCGCTGCCTTACTTCGACTGTCCGGGATTTGCATGCCGCGTCCAAAGGGCTTCGCCCAAAGTACCAAAGCGGTGTCGAGCCACCGCACTCCCAAAAAGAAAGTAGCCCTCACCGCTCCGCGTGAGGATAGCCGATTGCACGAAGAACGAGCGGAATACTCAACGTCGATTGCTCGCTCGGCTGACTTCACGCGGAGCGATGAAGGCTACTTTGGGAGTATTCCGGCTCGACGGAGCTTTGGTATCGTCAAAAAGAAAGTAGCCCTCACCGCTCCGCGTGAGGATAGCCGATTGCACGAAGAACGTGCGGAATACTCAACGTCGATTGCTCGCTCGGCTGACTTCACGCGGAGCGATGAAGGCTACTTTGGAGTGCTCCGGCTCGACGGAGCTTTGGTATCGTCGCGCAGCGACTTTCTTTCCGTTCAGCATCCGAATCGCCCAGCAACAGCGTCCAAAGGGCTTCGCCCAAAGTACCAAAGCGGTGTCATTCGTCCGGCAGAATTTCCACGGTGGCGCGGCCGAGGAAGTTGAGGAGCGGGATGAACAGCATCGTGCCGCTTGTCACATTGTCTGACAGTGGCGAATCAAGAACTTTCAAGCGCGTCAACGGATTGACTTCACCGCCCAGCGTGGCATCAAACGGAATCCATTGGCCGTTGATCCACGCCTCAGTCCACATGTGCGGAGCGAATGACGCAGGGTTCGGGACGTAAGCGAATCCCACGGCCACGCGTGCAGGAACGCCTTCGCTGCGCATCACTGCCGCCAGCAGAACGGCGTATTCCGTGCAGTCTCCTTGTTTGGTTTTCACAACTTCGCTGGCCGGGCGAAGCGACGTCGAAAATGCCGAGGGCCGCAGATGTGATCCAATGTAACTTGTCAGTCTTTTGCATTTTTCATGTGGATCGGTGACAGCTCCACCGGCAATCGCGGCCATTCGCCGCACGCTGTCGTCCTTAGAATTGATCCATCGGGAACTGTTGGTGAATTTCTTATCCGGGCGTCTGGTGTTAGTCGGAGGTGTTGCAGGTTGTGTACCGTCCGTGGAGGTCATCGGATGTGTGAGCGTGACGATCACCGAATTGGCAGCCTGTTGTTCGACGGCCTGAAAGTCGCTGGCTGGCAGGGAGATCTGTTCTGAGGCTCCGACGGAGATCATCATCCGTACGGTGGTGCTTCGTTCCGGGTTCAGCAGCGGTCGCCGCAAGGGCAGCGCCGTGAGGAATTGCAGATCCAGCGACTGCAGGTTTTCTTCCCCCAGCGCGGTTGCGGCGTCGGTGCGATAGAAACGCAGGGTCCTGCCCAGCAGCGGTTGTTCAACCAGCACGACTTTCTGCTCGTTGTCATAGTAGACCGACGAAAGGAGTTCCGGTTGATTTGTCGGCCAGTAATCATGTCGCGTCACGGCGATCGTTGAGCCGTCCTGCAGTCGCAGGCTCTGAGGCGGCAACTGACGGATTTCGACGTCGATGATGGCCGAAGTTTCCGGAAATAGTACAGCACTCGCCCACTGCTGCGGTCGTTCCAGGTCGGGTGCGGAAAGCCATGCAGGCAAAATTGGAGAACGCGGCTGCACGCGGGATTGCAGCAATTCTGTTTTTTCCGGGTCCGTCGGATCGCCGTGAATCAGAAACGCCTGGCGCGCCGCATTCCACGTTGCTGAGCGCTGCAGTGTCGAACCATCCGCCGCCGTTCGCCGCAGTGACCAGCTTTGCAGCACTCCGTCAGCGGTCTCGATGGTTTCCAGATGAGCCGAAACCGACAAATCGTTTCCGAAGCGTTTGAGTTTGAGTCGCGTCTCACGGCTGCGGCGGACGAAGGGCACGGTTTCGTGAGGATCAGAGCCGCTGGTTCCGCCGTCAGCAACATCAACCTGAGTGGTGCTCAATGATTCGTAACCGATCGTAGCATCATCGTACTCAATCAAAAACCAGATGTCGTGCAGGTCGCTGAGTTCGTCCTCGGCGGTTGAGTCCTTTGACCGTTGTGCTTGAATTGCGGGGGCCTGCAATGATTTAAGTCTGGGTTGCGGAGAAATCAAAGGAGGTTGTGCGGAGACAGCGGAAGACTGGGACACCAGTATTCCGGCTGCGGTCAGTATTGAAAGAATCCAGGTGTGGCATGGCATGCCGCGCAGTATCACAGATTCTGTCGATCGAATCACCAGCAATCTCTGTAGCGGTTTTGCGGGTCAAACGCACAGTT
>JAYTAK010001407.1:0-5425 GCA_043737515.1 Candidatus Kuenenia sp.
TAATTGTCGGACTGAGCCAGAATGTTGCCGTCTGTATCCAGCAGTTCCACAACAGAGTCGAGAGCGTAGGTCGATCGGTCAATGTCGATCCAGATCTGCGAACCGGCGACACCCGAGAAGCTGTAGACGTCGATATCTCCAGGACTGTCAATGAAGCCCTGCAGGTCAATCCCCAGCCGAAGATTTTCATCGCCCCATGCCTGCTTTTCTGCCAGCGAGCCGATCACTTCCGCCGAGTCCGCATTCAGGTTTGTATCGGCCGACAGCCGATCTGCGATCTCGTGTTCCACGTAAACCGCCACGTTACGGTCGTGTGAATACTGATCGATATTCACACCGCGCCAGTCGCCGCCGAGCCCTGTACTGGCACCATTGCCGTTCGTGTCTTTCTGGAGCAGTCCCTCAAGATCAAATCCCGCTCCGACCGTGTCATCGCTCAGAGACGTCAGAATAACCGGCTGACCAGGCTGACCGACGATATGCAGCATGCCGCCAATGCGATCGGTGAGGTCCAGTGTCGATCCGCCGGCAGTGAATCCCGCATTGGTGCCGGCCAGCTTCACGACGAGGCTTTCCGTTGTACTGCTCTCCAGACGAAGGCCGCCGTATGTATGCAGGTTGGGTACATAAATCTCATCCAGCAGAATGTGGACGATATCAGTATCGTCCCAAATGACCTGGGTGGTCAGCGTTTCCCCGCGAACGATCATGCCGTTTCGCGTGTTGCCGTCCATGATACTGTCCCGAATCAGCGGTCCCTGATTGTCAGCGTAGCTCAACGTGCGATCCGCCAGACCTGTCGAGCGTCCATAGTCCGTGACGATGTCTTTGTTCAGGGCATTGACGTTGATGTTAACCACCGCGCCGCTGTTGCCGACAAACGTGTTATCCAGCAGAATTGGCTGAGCCCCCCGGACGAAGATCGTCCCGGCGGCATTCGGAAACAGGCCCGACCGGTTTGAGGCTCCGGTGCCGTTCGCATTCGTCTCAAACACACTGTTGCGAATGCGGGCCTTTGCCTGGTGAATCTCCACCGGGTTGAAGGTCGAGAACCCACTTCCCACAGGGATGCTGCCGCCACCAAACGTGATCAGGGCGCGATCAATACTGGCTGAGCTGAAATGACCGAGATAGAAACCACCCCAGTTCCCGGCCGAAGGAGTTGTTTCCACGGCGGCAGTGTCATCGTTATTTGTGTCGAAGGTTCCGCCCGCGCCGTAACGGTCATCCAGCCGACTGGTAAAGATCACCTGTCGACCGGGTGCTCCTTCGGCGATCAGTTGAGCGCCAAAATCGGCTTGAATACGAGCGCCCTGCAGTTTCACAACGATCCCGGGATCGATCGCGAGGCGGGCATCCAGGCGGGCACGATCCCGCGTGACAAACGCTGTGAGAGTTCGTGCCAGCGTCACGCCTGTGTCAGTAAATGTCGTCGCAGACGAATCCAGTTCGGCGACGAGAGAATAGGGGGCGGCTCCTGTGTTCTGGCTGCGGTAGATTCGGCGACCGGTGTAAACGCCGGTGGCAGGCGGCAGTTGCGCCAGTCGAATGGAACCGGCAACGGCCAGAACACGATTGGCGGTCGGAGCAGAGGCCGGGCTTTCGAAACCATTCTCGTCAGTAAACACGATGCGATAGTTATATGTGCCGGCGGCGAGTGTGCCGCCAGCCTGTGTCGTTAAAGTGACCAGCGTCACCGAAGGAGCGATATTGTCCTGATAAGCGCCACCGGGAGTTCCCTGAAGTACAAGATTCTGCGAAACCAGATGGACAATGTCAGCGTCGTTAAACCGACCGGGCACGGTCATCGATTGTGTCGCGCCACCAGCGACCGTATCGATGCGAACAAACAAGGCATTGTTGCCGTTTTTCAGCAATGTGTTGCCGCGGATATCCGGGCCAATTCGTTTGTAATCGACCGTAAAGGCCGGTTTTCCGGTCTGGAATCGGGGTGAATGGAATGTCAGTTCTTCGAAGCTGTCCGGGTCAGCCGACATGGCCGAATCATTACTGAACTGAATGAGGCTGTTCACGATCGTTGGCTGTGATCGTTCCATGTGAATCGGATTGATTGTCTGGGTCGCAGTGTCAATCGTCACGCTGCCGCCGCCCCAGCGAATATCGGCGTTACTCACATAGTTCAGAAAGATGCCTTCGTTTTCAGGATTGAATCGATTCTGAGCCCGATCGATCTCATTGCGGAATATGATCCCGCCCCAGTCGCCATTTTGAGCAGTGGTTGGGGTGCTGGTCGTGTCGGTCCCGATCGTTTCATCATTCCATGATGTGAAAATCACCTGCCGACCAGGAACACCAAGCACCTGCAAAGCATTGCCACTGCGATCGACGGAGGTCGTTGAACTGCCAGCGCCCAGCCATCCGCGGCGCAGTTTTACCACGGCACCGGCATCAATCATGAGTGTGACACCTCGCGGGACTTCCAGCGACGAACCATCCGCAAGTGCCTGGTTGGAGGTGTTCAAACCAATTTCGTATGGCAGGTTGTCATTGATTGTCGCGATGTTGGAATCGGCACCGCCGTTGCCAGCGATGCGCACGATTTGTCCGGGTTGCGCGATAGACAAGGCATCGCCGACGAAACCAAACGGAGCGCCGATCTGACCAGTCGCTGACATCTTCCGGATTGGCGCATTGAGACTGTGTGCGGCAGCCACCGTCGCATTAAAAGCGCGAGTCACTGTCAGAGTTCGCGTCCCGACGTTAATTGCAGTAATCCGCATCTGCTCGTTGTCGATGCGAATCACGTCATTCACGGCGAACGGTGCGACCTGACGGACGACGATCGAAGTCGTCGGCAAAGTGACCGGAGAACTCAGAAAGCTGACCGTGGACTTGTCGATAAACAGTGTGTTAGCGGCGGACGCAGTCTTAAACCAGAAGTTGTAAACCCCGCCCTCAAGGCCGTCACTGTCACCGTCAAACGTCCGATCCGTGGTGTCAATGATCGTCGAGGCCAGACCGCTGACATTGGGACGGAAGTTGACTCGAAGATCATACGCACCCTGAGAAGTTCCACCGAAGCCGGTGTTGGCAATTGTCGGATCGTACGCATCGTTACCGGTTGACGAAACACCGACGTAATAGACCCCGGGCTCGAGTGTGACCTCAAGGAACGAGTCCTTGCTGAAGTAGTTATCGTTTTGCGAAATCAACTCACGCTGGCCGCCGACTTCTTTGTAAAGCCGCAGAACGGAATCCAGCCGGCTGGAATTTGCCAGTCGCTCGGCCATGACCTCCGCCGAGAACAGGCTCGACGCATCAACCTGGAACCGGTAAAGGTCAATGTCGATGCTGTCCGGCCGGTACATATGCTGTATATGCACAATGTCATGATCGCCCGCATAGTCAGGTTCAGTGTTAGTCCCGACGGACCCCGATGAACCGCTGCCCTGAACGGTCAGATCCGGCAGGTCATACGTGTGGCCCAGTCCCAGCAGGTGGCCGATTTCGTGCATCGCCACTGAGAACCAGTTGCCGCTCGCAGAACTGTCCCAGACCTCCGCCATATCCATGATCGCCGTGCCACCGCCGGCAAGACCCAACACGCCGCCCAAACCCGTCGGAATGTCCGGATCCAGTGCCCGCAGGTCGCCCGTCACGATCGTCAGTCCGCTGGAGGCCGTTTCGCGGAAGTCAATTCCTGCGAGTTCGCTGTAGAACTGGAAAATCTCCCGCGCCCGATTCCTTTGATCCTCATTAATCAGGTTGCGCAGATCATTGCCGCCCGGATCGGATCCGTACACGTCCTTAAAATTGTAGTCAATATAGGGAATGCCACTGGCACCGCCGTCCGCACCACCCATGAGATGGTTCTCCACTTCAATATCGCGATGCCCCGGTTCGTCACCTGCGCCTGGCAGGCTGAAGGCCATAAACTGGGCGTTAACAGCCGACGAAATGACCACACTCGAATTGACCGCTGTACTTGGCGTCGGAAGAACAGTCGCGGCAGCGAAACTGGAGCCTGGATCTGCTCCGGGTGCGATTGTTGCCGGAGCAAGGGGCAGCGATTCGGCATTGCCGACACGTAGCCGATACGATCCGGCTCCGGACAGGCTGGCAATGTCAGAAGCGAACGTCAGTGTCACCGTATTCGCTGTGGCATCATACACCGCCGATGTCGGTGCATGTACGACATCATCCAGGCTGCTGACGGTCTCGCTGGTGAAGATCAACTGATAGAAATTGACGTTCTGAGCGGACGACGGCTTCAGATCATCCTCATTGAAATACAGCACGATCTTGTCGCGAGCCTGTGACAGCGTCCCGTTCGGAAGGCGGGTCACTGGCTGTGGATCCACGGCGAGAATCTTTGCACCGAGATCCAGTTCGAAATCAAATGTGCTGCCGATGACTGCCGTCCCGCCATCCGCTGTCAGCGCACCGGGCCCGGTTCCGTTGATGAAGATTCGGTAATTCTCGTCAACCAGCGTTTCTCCAAACCGCAGCACGACTTCGTTCGACGCGCTGGCAACACCCACGTAGCCAATCGCGACGAGAGCATCATTCCCGTTGCCAAAGATCCCATCGAAGCCGGATCGTTGAACCTGAATAGAAGAGGACGAGATGCTGGCAGGATCAATCGAACTTCCGAGATCGAACTGCAGCGTCAACTCCTGAGGAGCGATCGTTCGGATTTCCCCCGGTGTCAGAAACTCACCGATGTTTGGCCGAACCGCCTGCAGCGAGGTCAGCAGGGCACGCTGCTCCAGGTTTTCCGCAGCTTGCGACGCCTGCTTCTGACTTATACGACGTTTCGTGACACGAGGAGACTGAAAACAGTTCCGAACGGAAGTGAGCCATGAGGAAATCAGCATGAAAGCGTCCCTGAATCAAATGATTCGTGAATGAGTTCTGAATACATCGAGACGAGATGTCCCGTCAGACACAACGAAAAATCAAAAAAATTACCTGAAGAGCAACTGTTGAATATCACTGAACTGAACCTCGCAACCCGAGAATTCCCAGCGCGCAGAGGTTCAGTATGCAGGATTCATCGTGGGATCGTGAACCGTCACCCAACCCAAAGTCCAGCAAAAATCAGACATCGGTTCGAAATCGTGGGAATATACCGTACCAAGCCCGTACCAAGCCATCCACCATCTTCACTGCATCGCCAAAACAACCAGTATCGAGGTTGTCGTGGTTTTGCCTGAACACATCAACAGGTAGTATGCGGGTTCAGCGTCGCCAACGTCAAGGCGACTTATACTCCGCGCGGCCAGGACGGAGGGACGTGTTGATTTGATCTTATCGCGGGCTTCGCCCGCAACCGAACGTAGCCACGCTCGCCAGAGCGTGGGTTTCCCCTGGATCGCCCACGCTCTGGCGAGCGTGGCTAGTGCGCCTGTGAAGGCGATTGAATCGTCAGGTGAGAGTCCTGATCAGAGCATACGTTAGTGCT